>CALJDF010000123.1 GCA_938023835.1 uncultured Alphaproteobacteria bacterium | reverse complement strand
ACATCGCCAACGGCTTTCTCTTTCTCGCCAGCGATGACGCCGAATGGGTTACCGGCGAGGCCCTAACCGTAGATGGCGGGCTCATGGCTGCCCTGCCCTAGGGCGCCTTGCGGCGGGCGGGGCGCGCGCCTAAGTTCGAAGGGCAACCCGTCGAACAATTTCAAGGTCGCCATGGATGTCCGTAAAGGCTTTCTCGATAGCGTCGGCAACACGCCACTGATCCGTCTCAATCGCTTGTCGGATGCGACGGGTTGCGAGATTCTCGGCAAGGCCGAGTTTCTCAACCCCGGTGGCTCGGTGAAGGATCGCGCGGCGCTGGCGATCATCGAGGATGCCGAGGCGCGCGGTGCGCTGAAGCCCGGCGGCACCATCGTCGAAGGGACCGCCGGCAACACCGGGATCGGCCTTGCGCTCGTGGGCAACGCCAAGGGCTACAAGACGATCATCGTCATCCCCGAGACGCAAAGCCAAGAGAAGATGGACATGCTCAAGCTGTGTGGTGTCGATCTCCGGCCCGTCCCGGCCAAGCCCTATAAAGACCCCGGCAACTACGTGAAGGTTTCGGGCCACACTGCGGACGAGCTGAACGAGAAAGACCCCGGCAGCGCGATTTGGGCCAACCAGTTCGATAACGTCGCCAACCGGCAAGGACATTTTCGCACCACGGGCCCTGAGATCTGGCGGCAAACCGACGGCAAGGTCGACGGCTTCATTTGCGCAGTCGGCACCGGCGGGACGTTGGCCGGTGTGGGCATGTATCTCAAAGAGCAAAATGCGGACGTAAAGATCGGTTTGGCCGATCCGATGGGCGCCGCGCTGTACAACTATTATGCCAACGGCGAACTCAAATCCGAGGGGTCGTCGATCACCGAAGGTATCGGCCAAGGCCGCATCACCAAGAACCTCGAAGGCGCGTCGATCGACCTGCCTTACCAAATCCCCGACCCCGAAGCGTTGCAGATCGTCTACGACCTGATCGAGCAAGAAGGTCTGGTGTTGGGTGGTTCGAGCGGGATCAATGTCGCGGGTGCGGTGCGCATGGCCAAGGACCTGGGACCCGGCCACACCATCGTGACGGTGCTGTGCGACTTCGGCACGCGCTACCAAAGCAAAATGTTCAATCCTACTTTCTTGACCGAACAGGGCCTGCCGGTGCCGCACTGGTTGGCATAGCGCCATGACCGAACAGCTTTTCGCGCAAGACGCCTACCGCAAGGACTGCGACGCCACGGTCACCGCCGTGCACGACACCGGCGTCGAACTCGACCAGACCGTGTTTTATGCCCAAGGCGGCGGGCAGACCGGCGACCGCGGTACGCTGACGCTAGAGGACGGCACCGCCTTGACGGTGACCAACACCGTCAAGGGCGACGGCCCCGGCAGCATCGTCCACGTGTTGGCCGAAGGTGCGGCGCCGCCCGCGGTCGGCACCAAGTTGACGGCCGCCATCGATTGGGACCGACGTCACAAATTGATGCGGATGCACACGTGTATGCATTTGCTGTCTGCCATCCTGCCCTACCCGGTGACGGGCGGTTCGGTCGGCGACACCAAGGGCCGTCTCGATTTCGATATTCCCGAAGCGACATTGGACAAAGAAGAAATTGCCACACGTTTGGCGGCGCTGATCGAAGCCGATCACCCGGTGACCGAACAATGGATCACCGATGCCGAACTCGATGCGCAGCCTGAGCTCGTGAAGACCATGGCGGTGAAGCCACCGCGCGGCGCGGGCAAAGTGCGGCTCTTGAGGATCGGCGACAACGTCGACCTACAACCCTGTGGCGGAACGCATGTGAAGAGTACCGACGAAATCGGTGCGATCGAAGTGGGCAAGATCGAAAAGAAGGGCCGCCAGAACCGACGCGTGAACCTGAAGTTCGCCTCCTGACCATCGGCCCGACCGCACCCGCGATGCCATAGAGAGGAACCTGCTGATGCCATACGCCAACCCCGATGCGCTTGTCGAAACGGACTGGCTTGCCGACAACCTCGATGCCGTGAAGGTGCTGGATGGCTCGTGGTACTTGCCGGCGCAAAAGCGCGATCCCGTGGCCGAATATCACGCCGGTCACATTCCTGGTGCGCAGTTCTTTCATATCGACGAGATCGCGGACCCCAACACGGATTTGCCGCACATGCTTCCCTCGACCGAAGATTTCGGAAAGGCGATCGGGGCCATGGGCATCACCAATTCCGACCGAATCGTCGTGTACGACGGCATCGGTTTGCAGAGCGCAGCGCGGGTGTGGTGGGAATTCCGTGCCTTCCGCCATTACGATGTTGCCGTCCTCAACGGCGGGTTACCCAAATGGAAAGCGGAGGGGCGCCCATTGGAAACGACGGTGCCGCAGCCCGAACGGGCGACGTTCGGGGCCAAGCTCGACAGCGGCGCGGTGCGCACCATCGACCAGCTCCTTGCCAACATCGAGGAGGGAACCGAGCAGGTGTTGGACGTACGACCCGCGGGCCGCTTCAACGCCACCGAACCCGAACCCCGGCCCGGGATGCGCGGTGGTCACATCCCTGGCGCCAAGAACCTCGTCTACACCGGCATTCTCAACGAGGACCGCACACTGAAAAGCGCCGACGAGATTGCGGCGGCGCTCGAGGCCGCGGGTATCGACAAAAGCGGTCCGATCGTCACGAGCTGCGGCTCGGGCATTACCGCCTCGGCGATGGCGCTCGGTCTTCACCTGATCGGCCACGACCAATGGGCGGTCTATGACGGCTCGTGGACCGAATGGGGTGGCCGCACCGATACGCCGATCGAGACCTAGGTTGGCCCCGATTCTCGAGTCGCGCCTGACCTGCCCGGCCTGCGGCCACGAGAAACCCGAGACCATGCCGACCGATGCCTGTCAGTTCTTTTATGAGTGCGAGGGATGCGGCGAATTGCTGCGCCCACTTGAGGTAGACTGCTGCGTTTATTGTTCCTACGGCACCGTGCCCTGCCCCTCGAAACAAGCCGCGGCATGACAGGGGTCGACTTATACGGGCTCGCCGCTGTCAGCGGGATGCTGCTGTTCTATGCGTTGGAGGGCCGACATACCGGGTTCATCCTGGCTTTCGCCGGGGCGTGTAGCCCGGCCTCGGTTTACGGCTTTCTCATCGGCGCTTGGCCGTTCGGTATCGTCGAAGCCATTTGGGCCTTGGTCGCGGTTAACCGTTGGCGCGGGCGGCGCACCGGGGCTTGATCTAGCGCCGCCCCACGCCCGGTGCTATGAGTGCCGCATCATGAAAGAAGATACAAAAATCGTCCGCGCGGGACGTCATCCGGCGCAACACGG
>CALJDF010000122.1 GCA_938023835.1 uncultured Alphaproteobacteria bacterium | reverse complement strand
ACGATTTCGCTTCACATTTCATAGAGTTAGCTATGCGGTACTTGAGTACCGCGAATGAGTGCACTTCAGGTGCGATGTCCGGGAGCCCGCGAAACCGCCGATGACTGCCTCCGCCGCCAAGGACCGCGACGCTTTGGTTCTCCACGAGGAAACCGACGGGGTGGTGCGCCTCACCCTCAACCGACCGCAGGCACGAAACAGTCTGAGCCGTGCCCTCATGGCAGCACTCCAAGACGCACTCGACGACGTCGCCCAGAGCCCCGCCCGCGTGGTGATCCTGGGTGGTGCCGGCCCGGCCTTTTGCGCCGGGCACGACCTCAAGGAGATCCGCCGCGACCCGCAGCGCGAGACCTACGCGGCGCTTTTTGCGCAGTGCAGCCGCCTTATGCAAACCATCGTCGCCCTACCCCAACCCGTGATCGCCCAGGTCCATGGGCCAGCCTCAGCCGCAGGGTGCCAATTGGTGGCGACCTGCGATCTCGCGGTCGCTGGTCAGTCGGCCCGCTTTGCTACCCCCGGGGTCAATATCGGCTTGTTCTGTTCGACCCCGATGGTGGCTCTCACCCGCAATCTCGCCCCCAAGCACGCGATGGAAATGTTGCTCACCGGCGAAATGTACGATGCGTCCGCGGCAGTCCGGATGGGTCTGGTGAACCGGATCGCTGCCGACGATGACCTCACCGCCGCCACCGAGGCGTTGGCCCGACAAATCGCATCCAAGTCGCGCACCACGGTGAAAACCGGCAAACAAGCCTTCTACCGCCAGCGCGAAATGGACCTCGCCGCGGCCTACGACTATGCCTCGCGAGTGATGACGGAAAACATGCTCCGCGCCGACGCCGAAGAGGGCATCGACGCCTTTATCGAAAAGCGCGAACCGGTGTGGAAGGACTCGTGATGGATCACGACCGCTACGACGACGCATACATTCGTGAAATCTTGCGCGACACCAAGGTCATCGCGATGGTCGGTGCGAGCTCGAACTGGAACCGCCCCAGCTATTTCGCGATGAAGTATTTGCAGCGAAAAGGCTTTCGCGTGATCCCCGTCAATCCCCGCGAAGCCGGCAACAAGATTCTTGGCGAGACGGTCTACGCCACCCTCGTCGATATTCCGGAATCGATCGATATGGTCGACGTCTTTCGCAATTCGGAAGCCGCTGGCGCCGTCGCCGACGACGCCATAGCCGTCGGCGCCAAGACGCTGTGGATGCAACTCGGGGTGCGCAACGATGAGGCGGCAACGCGCGCGGAGGCGGCCGGCTTAAAGGTCGTCATGAACCGCTGCCCTAAGATAGAATTCGGACGGCTGTCGCGAGAGATCGGCTTGATGGGTATCAATACCGGCGTTATTAGCAGTAAGCGCCGTTCAGAAATCTAGGAGAAGGAAAGCGACCATGGCTAACGACGAAAACACCTCTTACGGCTTCGAGACCCTCGCCGTTCACGCCGGCGCAGCTCCCGATCCCGTCACAGGATCGCGCGCAACACCGATCCACCAAACCACGTCGTTCGTGTTCGATGATGTCGATCATGCTGCGTCGCTTTTCAACCTACAGGCCTTCGGCAATATCTACACGCGCCTCACCAATCCGACGGTCGCGGTCTTGGAACAACGCCTTGCCGGCCTCGAAGGCGGTCGCGGTGCGGTCGCCGCTGCATCGGGACACGCTGCACAAATGATGGCGTTTCACGTGCTGATGGAAGCGGGCGATCATTTCATCGCGGCCAAGCAGCTTTACGGCGGGTCGCTCACGCAGTTCGGTCAATCGTTCAAGAAATTCGGGTGGGAGAGCACAACCGTCGATGCCACCAACGTGCAGAACTTCCGCGAAGCGATGCGCCCCAACACCAAGGCAATCTTCATCGAAAATCTCGCCAACCCCGGCGGGGTGGTCGTCGATATTGAAGCCGTCGCCGCCGTTGCCCACGAAGCCGGAATCCCGCTCATCGTCGACAACACGCTGGCAACCCCCTTCTTGTGTCGCCCCTTTGAATGGGGCGCCGATGTCGCCGTTCACTCCCTGACGAAGTTTCTTGGTGGGCATGGCAATTCGCTGGGCGGCATGATTATCGAATCCGGCAAATTCGATTGGGGTCAAAACGACAAATACGCCACGCTAACCCAGCCTAACCCGTCGTATCACGGGCTGAAGTTCCATGAGACGTTCGGCGACATGGCGTATACCGTCGCAATCCGTGCGCTCTCGTTGCGCGATTTGGGCCCAGCGCTCAGCCCAACGAATGCGTTCTACATCCTCAACGGCATTGAAACATTGCCGCTGCGCATGGAGCGTCACTGCGACAACGCGCTCAAGGTGGCCGAATTCCTTGAGGCACACGCGAAGGTCGATTGGGTTTCCTATGCGGGGTTGAAATCAAGCCCCTTCTACGACCTGGGCCAGAAGTATCTGCCGCGCGGGGCCGGCGCGGTGTTCACGTTCGGCGTCAAAGGCGGCTACGAATCCGGCGTGACAATCGTCGAAAACGTCGAGCTGATCTCGCACCTGGCAAACATCGGCGACACCCGCAGTCTCATTATCCACCCGGCCTCAACAACCCATCGCCAGTTGGAAGAGGCCGAGTTGATTGCCGCCGGGGCTGGTCCCGACGTCGTGCGTCTCTCGGTCGGGATCGAGAATGTCGACGACATCATCCGCGATCTCGATCAGGCGTTGGCCAAGATCTAATCAGCCCGCAACGAGAATTGCCGCCGCGGTGATCGTGACCAACGACACCGCGGTTTGGAACGTGATCAAGCCGGCCATCAGGGGGGCGTCGGCGTTCATGCGTTGTGCCATGATGAAGCCGGAAGACGAGGTCGGCATCGCCGAATAAAGAACAAGCGCCGCAGCCCCGATGGGCTCGACACCGAACCACCAAGCCACGACGGCCACCAACACCGGTAGACCGATCAAACTCAATGCCGAGGTGGCAAGAACTTGTCGCCCGGCCGCCCGGGCCGCCGCAAGATCAACCCCGGCACCGACCGCAAACAGGCCAATCGGTAGAGCCGCCCGCCCGATCACCTCGAGCGCCGCGAAATCTTGCAAAAAGGACCCGGCGCCCACTGTATTCAAAAACAACCCTATGAACACGCTCAGGATCAGTGGGTTGCGAACGACCTGCAGGAGGGCATGCCGC
>CALJDF010000121.1 GCA_938023835.1 uncultured Alphaproteobacteria bacterium | reverse complement strand
CTGCTGGCGGCGGGGTTCATGTCGGTGATGGCGGTGCTGATCAAATTCATGAGCGGCCAGCTGTCGAGTTTCGAGGTCGCGTGGTTTCGCGCGAGCTTTGGCCTGGTCGTGATCTTGCCTTTCGTGTGGCGCGCCGGTGGGATCAGCGCGATCCGCACTACGCGGCTACCGATGCATGCGTTCCGCGGCGCCGCGGGGGCCTTGGCGATGATGTCGGGGTTTTATGGCGTGGCGCACCTGCCGCTTGCTTTGGCGACGTCACTCAGTTTCGCACGGCCATTGTTCATGGTGCCGTTGGCGATCATTTTCTTGCATGAGGTCGTGCGAGCCCGGCGCTGGACGGCCACCATCGTGGGGTTCGCGGGCGTGGTCATCGCGATCCGCCCGACCGGGGGTATCGAGTTCGCCGCGTTGTTCTCGTTGTTCAGCGCATTCATGGTGACGGTGGCAATGCTGATCACCAAGATCATCTCGACGACCGAACGACCGACGACGATGATCTTTTATGCCGGCATTTTCGGATCGGTGTTTACGCTTATCCCGGCGATCGTTGTGTGGGAGACGCCAACCCTGACGCAATTCGGATACTTGATGGCGATCGGCGTTGTCGGCACGCTGGGTGCGAATAGCATGATCCGGTCGCTTGCCGCGGGTGAAGCCACACTGGTCGGGCCGATCGAGTATGTGCGGATCATTTTCGCCGCGCTGTTCGGATTCATTATCTTCGCCGAAGTGCCGACATTGTGGACGGGCGCCGGTGCGATCGTCATCGTCGGTTCGACGATCTACATCACCATGCGAGAAGCCCGAATCGGAAAGACGAAGCCGACGCCATCGGAACCGGTGTAAGGTGTTTCAACGCCACGACGTTTGGTACAAAGACGCTGGCGACAAGGGAGAGCGGCATGAAGTTTGAGGGATGTGCAGCATTGGTGACCGGCGGCGGATCCGGCCTCGGCGCTGGCACTGCACGCGCGTTAGCGGCACGTGGGGTCAATGTCGCGGTGCTCGACGTCAATCGAGACGCCGCCGCAAAAATGGCCAAGGAAATCGGCGGCACGGCCGTGCATTGCGATGTGGCTGATGCCCAAAGCGCTGAGGCCGCTGTTGCGGCCGCCCGCGGGGCGCAAGGACCGGCACGGATCCTGGTGAACTGCGCTGGGGTCGGCACCCCCGGCAAGGCGATCGGCCGCGACGGCCCCATGCCGCTGGAAGACTTTCAGCGCGTGATCAACATCAACTTGGTCGGTACGTTTAATCTGATCCGCCTCGCGGTGGCCGACATGCAATCGTTGGATCCGATGGAGGACGGCGAACGGGGTGTTGTGATCAACACGGCCTCGGTCGCCGCCTATGACGGGCAAATCGGCCAGCCGGCCTATGCCGCGTCGAAGGGCGGTATCGTGGCGCTGACGCTGCCGCTGGCGCGCGAATTTGCCGCGAGCGGTGTTCGGGTCGCCGCCATTGCGCCGGGTATTTTCTCGACTCCAATGCTCCATGGCTTGCCAGAAGAGGTGAAGGAATCGCTGGCCCAAAGCGTGCCGTTTCCGAAACGGCTCGGCGAGCCGACGGACTATGCGGCCCTCGCATTGCACATCGTCGAAAACCGCATGTTGAACGGCGAGGTGATCCGGTTGGACGGCGCAATTCGGATGGCGCCGCGCTAGGCCAGCACCATGGCTTCTTTGCCAACCCGTCGCGATGATCGCGCTCCGATCCTCGGGGACATCGAAGGTATTGCGGCCGAGGCTTTCGAGGCGATCCCCGAGGTATTGCGTGCCCGGGTTGAGGGTGTCGTGATCCAAGTCCATGAGTTTCCCGACGCGGAAACGATCGACGATATGGAATTGGAAACGCCGTTCGACATTCTTGGGCTCTATAGTGGTGTGGACCTGACCTCAAAGAGCCTGACCGACCCCGGCGACGGGATCGATATGATCTTTCTCTATCGTCGGCCCCTGCTCGACTATTGGGCCGAGAACGACGTGACCTTGGGCGAATTGGTACGCCATGTTTTGATCCACGAGATCGGCCACCATTTCGGCTATTCAGACCAAGACATGGAAGCGATCGAGGAACGACCCGCACGCCCTTGATTCCGCGCCCGGCAACGCCGACGTATCAATTGGGAGTAGACGGAGTATCGAAATGCCTGTGACGCCTCTACCAGCCGACAATCTCAGATTGCGCAGCGATCTGTCGTCGATGTCGTTCGAAACTACCGATGACCTGACATCCGATGACGATGTTCTCGGCCAAGAACGCGCGTTCGAGGCGATTGAGTTCGGCATCGGGATCGATCATCGCGGCTACAACATTTTCGTGCTGGGCCCGACCGGCGCCGGGCGGCACCGGTATGTGCGGCGCATCTTGGACGCGCGGGCCGCCGGCGAAAACAAGGCGTCCGACTGGTGTTATCTCCACAACTTCGACGAACCGCGCAAACCCAGAGCGCTGGAAATGCCCAGCGGTATGGGCCGGACCTTACGCCGGGACATGGCGCAACTGATCGACGACTTGCGGGCCGGTATTCCGGCCGTGTTCGAGGCCGAGGAATACCGCAACCGTCGCCACGCGATCGAGCAAGAGTCCCGTGAGCACCAGGAAGCGATTTTCGAGACCGTCCAGAAAGCGGCGAGCCAACGGGATATCGCGCTTATTCGGACGCCGACCGGACTTGCGCTGGCCCCGGTTCGCGGCGAGGAGGTCATCGAGCCCCAGGAGTTCCAGAAACTTCCCGAAGAAGAACGCAAGCGCATCGAAGCTGATATCGAGGCTTTGCAACAAGACCTGCAACGGCGTCTTCAGGAGGTGCCCAAATGGGACAAAGAACGTCGCGAACGTTTGCGCGACCTGAATCGCGACACCACGCGCAGCGTCGTTGCCTATCAGATCATGGCCTTACGCGCCAAGTACATGGAGTTCGGCAAGGTCGTTGCGCACTTTGATGCCGTTGAAAAAGACATCATCGACAACAGTGCCCGTCTGTTTTTGGAAAGCGAGCAAGAAACACCAACACCACCGATGCTTGCCGGACAACAGGGCAACGACGGACCTCGCCGACCGGAGCTTCAATTCCGCCGCTACGAGGTCAACCTGTTCATCGACAACGGCGCCGACACAAACGGGACCGGGGCACCGGTTTTTCACGAAGACCACCCGACCCAGCCCAACCTAATTGGGCGCGCCGAACACCAAGCCGAATTGGGTGCGTTGTTGACCGACTTCACGCTATTGCGTGCCGGCGCCCTTCACAAAGCCAACGGCGGCTATCTCATTTTGGACGCGAACAAGCTTCTGATGCAGCCCTATGCCTGGGAAGAACTCAAACGCACGCTGTTCGCTCGCGAGATCAAGATCGAGGCGCCGTTCCAAAGCTATGTGTCGACGGTGTCGCTGGAACCCGAACCGATCCCACTACAGGTCAAAGTCGTTTTGATCGGTGATCGCCGACTGTACTACTTGTTGGCGGCGGCCGACCCGGAGTTCGACGAGTTGTTCAAGATCGCGGCGGACTTCGAGGACGACCTCGACCGCAACGGCGACACGGTCGAAAAATACGCCGGTATGATCGCGGCGATCGCCAAAAAGGTCGGCGTGCGGCCGCTCGACCGCTCTGCTGTGGCGCGCGTCATCGAGCACAGCGCGCGCGAGGCCGGCGATAATCAAAAGCTGTCCGCGCGCGTCGGCACGGTGACCGATTTGTTGCACGAGTCCAGCCATCTTGCCGGCAAGGCCGACCGGGCGGTGATCTCAGAAGCCGAGGTTCAAGCGGCGATCGACCTGCGCATCCGCCGCGCCGACCGCATTCGCACCCGCAGTTTGGAGCAGATCGAGCGCGGCACGATTCTGATCGACATCGAGGGTGACCGGGTGGGGACGATCAACGGGTTGTCGGTCCTGCAGATCGGGGGCTTCGCCTTTGGCCGTCCGACGCGCATCACCGCCCGGGTGCGCATGGGTCGTGGCGAGTTCGTGGACATCGAGCGCGAGGTCGACCTGGGCGGACCGACCCATTCGAAGGGCGTTTTGATCCTCTCATCCTATCTCGGGGCGCGTTACGCGGTAGACCGACCGCTGTCTTTGCGCGCGAGCCTGGTGTTCGAACAAAGCTACGGCGGCGTTGACGGCGATAGCGCGTCCTCGACCGAGCTCTATGCCATTCTCTCGGCCCTCGCCGAAGTGCCCATCCGGCAAGGCCTTGCGGTCACCGGGTCGGTCAACCAATACGGTGAAGTGCAGGCCATTGGCGGCGTGAACGAAAAGATCGAGGGGTTCTTCGATGTTTGTCAGGAACGCGGCCTTACCGGCGACCAAGGCGTGTTGATTCCGCAGGCCAACATCAACCACCTGATGTTGCGCCAAGACATTGTCGCCGCAGCGGAGGCCGGTACGTTTTCGATCTACTCGATCGCGACCATCGATGAGGGCATTGAGGTCCTGACCGGGGTCCCGGCCGGCACGCGCGAGGGCACCGATCCCTTTCCGAGCGACAGCATCAACCGTCGTGTCGAGGATCGTCTAGTTGCCTTGGCCGACGCACGTCGTCGGTTTGGCGTTGGCGAAGGCAGCCACACAGGCTAGGACAATGGCGCAAATCATGCGACGGATCGTGGTGGCGCTGGACGACTCGGCCGATAGTCGGTTGGTTCTCGAAGAAGCGGTCGCGCTGGCGGCGAGCATGAAAGCCGAATTGGCCGGCTTGTTCATGGAAGATTCCACGTTGCTCAATGCGGCCCAGCTTTCGCTGACGCGACACGTCAATTTTAGCGGACAGCGTATCGAGCCCCTCGATGCACGGGGATTGGAGCGCGTGCTGCGCGGTCAGGCCGAAGCCGTGCGAGAGGCCCTTGGCCGCGCGGCGCAACGACACGACTTGACTTGGTCTTTCCGCGTGGCCCGCGGCAAGGCGTCGTTTCACATCCTGGCCGCGGTGAGCGAGGCCGACCTGGTGATTATGGGGAAGACCACGCCCGCCGTGACGCGGCGGGCCCATGTCGGCACCACGGCGCGGCTTGTCGCCGATGCGCCGCGCGGCAGTATTTTGTTCTCGGAACCCCGGTTGCGGCGCGTGTTGGGCGGCGCCGGTGCGATTGTCGTCGTCTATGGCGACGGCCCACATGCGGATGAGGTCCTCGACCGCGCCATCCATCTCGCGCAATCGACGGCTAAAGAGTTGGTCGTGTTGGTGCCCGGTGACGGCGCGGACCCATCCGCCGTTGAGGCCCGCGCCCACGACCGCCTCGCCGAAGCCGGCGTCCCGGCGCGGTTTCGGCGCTGTGCAAAGCGCGGCTGCGAGGCACTGGCGCATGCTTTGTCGATGCACCGCGGCGCCCTCTTGGTATTGGCGCAAGACACGCCCCTGCTGGGCGACGACAGCGTCGCCGACTTGATCGAACGGGTGGACTCGCCCGTGCTGGTCGTCGCGACCGGCGACGCCACCTAGCGCAGCAGGCGGTCGACAAACTGCGGTACGGTTTCCGCCGCGCGTCCATATGCCGTTTCGGCAAACAAGCTGTGGCCTTCGGAGGGTTCGAGATTGATCTCGACGGTGTGGGCGTGGCCCTTGGCGCGCACCTCGGCGACAAACCCGGCGGCCGGATAGACGTTGCCCGAGGTGCCGATCGAGACGAAAAGATCGCACTCGGCAAGCGCTCGCCCGATCCGATCCATGGAAAACGGCATTTCGCCGAACCACACGACGTGCGGGCGCAAGCATCCGGGTTCGCCGCATTGCGGGCACGGCGTGTCGACCGAAAGATCGGTGTGCCAGGCCAATACATGCCCGTCGCATTGGCTGCGCACTTTTTTCATTTCGCCGTGCATGTGGATGATGTTGGTCGTGCCGGCGCGCTCGTGAAGATCGTCGACGTTCTGCGTGACGATGAGAACCTCGGCATGGGAGTCGCGCTCGAGCCGGGCCAGCGCGGTATGGGCGGCGTTGGGCGCGACCTCGGCAAGGCCGGCGCGGCGCATGTTGTAAAAGTCGTGCACCAAGACGGGGTTGCGGGCAAAGCCTTCGGGCGTGGCGACTTCTTGCCAATCGTATTGCGACCACACGCCGTCGGGGTCGCGAAACGTATCGACGCCGGAATCGGCAGAGATTCCGGCGCCGGTCAGAATGACGATGCGCTTGTAGGTCATCCGTTGATGTAGGCCACGCCGCGCCGCTGTGGCAAGCTGCGGCGATCATGGTCGGTGTGCTGTTCGTGTGTTTGGGCAATATCTGTCGCTCGCCGATGGCGGAAGGCGTGTTTCGGCATGCGGTAGACCAGGCCGGGTTGGACGACCGGGTTACGATCGATTCGGCGGGCACCGGGCCCTGGCACGTCGGCAAGCCACCCGACGAACGGGGCCGCGCCACGATGGCCCGCAACGGGATCGACATCAGCGGGCAGCGCGCGCGGCAAGTCGCGCCGGACGACTTCACCGCCTTTCGCTATATCTTGGCGATGGACCGCGACAACTTGGACACGCTTCATCGCGCCGCCCCGAAGACGCACCGCGATCGGGTGCGGTTGTTTCTCGACTTTGCCGCCAACGATGGCGTGACCGACGTGCCGGACCCGTATTATGGCGGTCCGGAGGGATTCGAGGCCGTCTATGCGCTGGTCGAAGATGCGGCCGCCGGCCTGCTGCGCCAAATCCGAAAGAACGATCTTTAGCGTCTAGTCCATCGCGCCGCCGCCGATCGCGAAACGGTTTTTGATCCGCGGCGTGTAAGCGTCCGAGCCCTTACGGTATTCATCGGCGCGTTGTTTGTTGGTGAGCTTGCAATGACCGAGACACCCAGGTCGCCCCGGCGCCACGCCGAGGCGCGTGGCGTTGTTGCAATCGTGGCAAAGAAACTCGTAGCCCATCCGCACTTCGAGCCAACGCGTCAGCCGCTGGCTCAACGGCAAGCGGATGTCGTCGAGCGATTCGTCTTGTTCAGGGGCGTCGGTCACGGCGCAAGGTCATAGCTGTCTTCGATCCGATAGAGCGATCCGTTGGGCGATAGCTGGCTTGAATATAGGTGGAATGCGGCGACATGCCACGGCGCGGTGCCGAACAAGGCGTGACCGGACAGGAATTGGGCAACACGGCCCTGGTCGACTTGGCCCATCCGCGCCACCGTCACATGCGGTCTGAACTTCCGCCCTTCGGGTGGCAAACCGGCACCCACCAAGGCCCGCTCGATCTTGCTTTGGAGCGCCATGAGGGCTGGATTGGCCGCGACCCCCACCCAAAGCGCGCGCACACGGCGACGCTCGCCGAAATGCCCGACGCCGTCGAGTTGGAGGTCGAAGCCCGTGCTCTTGACGGTAGACAGCGCCTCACCGGCATCGGTCGCGACGCCGCCATCGACCTCGCCGATAAAGCGCAGCGTGAGGTGAAGTTGGTCGGGCCGTTGCCACCGGGCACCCGGCACGCCGCCCGCCAGGAGCGACAGGTGTTGAACGATTGGCTCGGGCAGGGCGATCCCGACAAAGAGCCGTGCCATCGCCGCAGGCTAATTTGCGATGCGCCGGTGGTCTTGCAGCACCGCCCGCACACTGGGAAGAATTTTTTCCACGATCACGCCGACACCCTCCTCATTGGGGTGAATCAGATCAGCCTGATTGAGCGCAGGATCAAGCGCCACGCCGTCGAGGAAGAATGGATACAGTGCGACCGCGTGTTTTCCGGCGAGGCGCGGATAGATCGCATCGAAGGCCGCGACGTATTCGCGGCCCAAATTGCGCGGCGCCATCATGCCGGCAAGCAAAACCGTGACATCGCGCGCCTTGAGACGGGTGACGATGGCATCGAGGTTGTCGAACGTGGCCGCCGGATCGAGACCGCGGAGCGAATCGTTGCTGCCTAACTCGACCAAAACGATGTCGGGGTTGTCGCCCAAGACCCAATCGAGTCGGGCCAATCCACCGGCTGAGGTATCGCCGGAGACGCCCGCATTGATCACGCGGACATCCTCGCCGGTTTCACGCAAGGCGGCCTCGAGCCGGGCAGGGAAGGCGTCGTCCGCCGCGAGCCCAAAGCCCGCGACAAGGCTATCGCCGAGGATCGCGATCACCGTCTGCGCCGCCGCCGTTTGGGCCGACGCCAACGTCAACGTCAACGCAATAACGGTCGCTAGGTGCTTGAAACAACGCCAAAAAAATCGATATTCAGAAGCCTTGCCGCGTCCCCGCGGCACCCGTTTGTCCATCGTTGCCCTGGGGCAAGAAAGCGGCACTGTCATGAACGCCGACCCTGCCACCGCCGATCCCACCCGTAAAGACCTGGTCACGCTCTCGGGCGTGACGTTGACGCTGGAGAGCGCCGCCGGCCCCGTCGAGATTTTGCGCGGCGTCGACTTTGCGTTGGCGCGTGGCGAAGCCGTCGGGATTGTCGGCCCTTCGGGGTCGGGCAAGTCATCGATGATGTCGATCATCGCGGGCCTCGAAAAACCAACGGGCGGCACCGTTGTCGTTGCCGGTAAGGACTTTGCCACCCTCGACGAAGACGGCTTGGCGTTGTTTCGACGCCACCATATGGGGATCGTGTTTCAGTCTTTCCATCTGATTCCGACCATGACCGCGCTGGAAAACGTGGCGATGCCGCTTGAGTTGGCCGGCGCCCGCGACGCGTTCGATCAGGCGCGCGACGCCTTGGCGGGCGTTGGCCTTGCGACCCGCACCGGGCACTACCCGGCGCAATTGTCAGGCGGCGAGCAACAGCGCGTCGCCCTGGCGCGCGCCTTTGTCGGCGACCCCGATCTGATCTTGGCGGACGAGCCGACCGGCAACCTGGACGGCGATACCGGGCGGGCGATCGTCGAGACGCTGTTCGGCATTCGCGCCCAGCGCCACACCGCATTGCTGCTGATCACCCACGAAGAACGGCTGGCCTCGCAGTGCGATCGCGTGATGCGCATGGCCGATGGCCTGTTGCTGCCGGAAGCCACGTCGTTGGCGGCGCAGTAGCGTCATGACTTGGACCGGCGAGACCGCGTTGGCGTGGCGATTGGCGCTGCGCGAGATGCGCCACGGACTGCGCGGGTTTCGTGTTTTTCTCGCTTGCCTCACGCTGGGCGTGTTTGCGATTGCGGCGGTGGGGTCGCTGTCCGCCAGTATCGTCGACGGACTGGAGCAGAACGCGCGCGCGATTCTCGGCGGCGATATCGAAATCAGCCAAACCGCGCAGGATATCGGGCCCGAGGCGGTGCAGTGGTTGGCCGCCAACACGAACGCTGTGTCGTTGTCGCGCGAAATGCGCGCCATGGCGCGCAGCACGCGCCCGGACGCCCAACGCACGATCGTCGAACTGAAGGCCATCGCAGGCCCCTACCCGCTTTACGGCACGATCATGCTGGACGGCGGGATGGACCTGACGACCGCCTTGGCGGCCCGTGATGGGGTTTACGGGATCGTCGCGGAGCCCGAGTTGTTGAGCCGTATCGGCGTGGCGGTGGGCGATCAAATCGCGATCGGTGACGGCATCTTTGAATTTCGCGCGGTGATCGCCGACGAGCCCGACCGGGTTGCCAATGCGTTCAGCCTGGGGCCGCGGATCATGATGAACGACGCGGCTTATGCGACCACCGGTCTGCAACGCGAAGGCAGCCTGATTCGCTTCAAGCATCGGGTACGCTTGGCGCCGGGCACCGACTATGCAGCGTTCACGCGCGCGATAAGTACAGCCTTCCCGGATGCGCTATGGCGCGTGCGCAACGCGACCGATGCCCAACCGTCGATCCGGCGTTTCGTCGAGCGGCTTGCCGTGTTTCTCATATTGGCCGGCGTGACCGCGTTGACGGTTGGGGGCATCGGCGTCGGCATTGCGGTGCAGGCCTACCTCGCGGGCAAAACCGCGACGATCGCGACCTTCAAGTGCCTGGGCGCGCGCGGCAACACGATCTTTCTGACCTACATGTTCCAAATCGGCGTGCTGTCGGTGCTGGGCATTGCGATCGGGTTGTTGTTCGGTGTGCTGTCGCCTTTTGTCGGACTGGCGTTGTTTGCCGATGCCTTGCCGGTCCCGACCGAGCCAGGGATTTATCCCGCGGCGCTTGGTTTGGCGGCCGGCTTCGGGGTGCTGACCGCGCTCGCGTTTTCGGTCTGGCCCCTGGCCCAAGCGCGCGAGATCAAGCCCGCAGCGCTGTTCCGCGATGTCGTCGCGTCGGCCCGGCGCTGGCCCCGCCCGGGCTATGTCGTGCTGACCGCCTTGGCGGCGATCGGGTTGGCACTGCTCGCCGCTTTCGGGACGGGGCAGCCGTTCATTGCGCGCTGGATGGTGGTGGGGATTATCGTCGCGCTGGTGGGTTTCCGGTTTGCCGCGAGTGGGATTGTCGTGGTGATCCGACGCTTGCCCCGAGGGCGCAACGCGACGATGCGTCTGGCCCTGGCCAATATCGTGCGGCCCGGCGCGCCCACCGCGAGCATCGTGGTCGCCCTGGGCGTGGGGCTAACGGTGCTGGTTACGACCGCCTTGGTCCAAGGCAACATCGCCGAACAGGTCGAGAGCCGCATTCCCGATGTCGCGCCGTCGTTCTTCTTTATCGATATCCAATCACAGCAAGTCGCCGCCTTTGACGCCGCCGTGCAAGGCACGCCGGGGTTTGTGGAAATGGAACGCGTGCCTAACTTGCGCAGCCGTCTCGTTCGGATCAACGACATCCCCTTGGAAGACGCCGACATATCGCCTGAGGTGAGTTGGATCAAACGCGCGGAACTCGGCGCGACCTACGCCGCCGACCTACCGCCGCGCGCGAGCGTTGTTGAGGGGGCGTGGTGGCCGCGCGACTACAGCGGACCGCCGCTTGTTTCGGTTGAAGATGACATTGTGCGCAAGCTTGGCCTGGCGGTCGGCGACACGATGACTTTCAACATCCTGGGTCGCGACATTACGGCGGAGATCGCCTCGACCCGCAGCATCGACTGGTCGGACTTCGGCATCAACTACGTCGTCATGTTCGCGCCGGGCACATTGGAAGCCGCGCCGCAAACCCATTTGGCGACGGCGGCGTTCGATCTCGATGCCGAGGATGCGGCCTATCGCCGTGTGACGGCCGACTTCCCCAACGTCTCGACGGTGCGGGTGCGCGACGTCATCGAAACCGCGTCGGCCCTGTTGGGACGCATCGCGACCGCGGCGAACGGAACGGCCGCCATTACGATCATCGCCGGGATCTTGGTGCTGGTCGGTGCCGTGGCGGCGGGCCACCGGCGGCGGGTGTATGACGCGGTGATCCTCAAGGTGTTGGGCGCAACGCGGCGCGATGTGTTGAAGGCCTACATCGCCGAGTTCCTGATCCTGGGCGCGATCACCGCGACGGTGGCGACGGTGCTGGGCACACTGGCAGCATGGTTAGTGATCACCCAGGTGATGCAGGCCGACTGGGTCTTTTTGCCGGTGTCGACGATCGGCACGGCGGTGGCCGGGGTCGCGATCGTGACGGCACTGGGCTATGCCGGGACCTGGCTCGCCCTGTCGCAACGCCCCGCCCCGGTGTTACGTGCCGAATAGGCACCTTTGGGCGTCATTTTTCCGTCAGTGTGGGGCGAAAAACGCCGGAATATCTTGAAACCGCCCCTCTGCCTGCCATACTAGGTGCGACTGATTTGCAACGATTCCAATCTGAGGATCAACATGGCTGAACCGAATATTCGTCTTGGCGCGACCGCCACGGAAACCGCTGCCATCGACGCAGGCCTGCGCACCTACATGCTGCGGGTCTACAACTACATGACGGTGGGCACAGCGGTTACCGGGCTGACCGCCTGGCTGGTCGCCAATACCGCGCTGATCAATCTGTTCTACAACACCACACCAGAAGGCTTCCTGACGCCGTCTCTGTTGGGCTGGGCTGCGGTGATTTCGCCGTTGATCTTCATTCTGGCGATGTCCTTCGGCATCAACAAGATGAAGGCTTCCACGGTTCAGATGTTGTTCTGGGCAGTGACGATCGTCTTTGGCGTGTCGCTCTCGAACATCTTGCTGACGTTTACCGGTACAAGCGTTGCGCGGGTGTTCTTCATTACTGCCGGCCTCTTTGGCGCCATGAGCCTTTACGGCTACACGACCAAGCGCGATCTCACGAAGTTGGGTTCGTTCCTGTTCATGGGCCTGATCGGCATCATCCTTGCCTCTGTTGTGAACATGTTCATGGGCAGCACGATGATGCAGTTCGTGATCTCGGTTGCCGGGGTTTTGATCTTCACTGGCTTGACCGCCTATGACACGCAGAAGATCAAAAACACATACGATTCGGTCAGTCACAGTGGCGAGCTGATGACCAAGACCGCCGTGATGGGGGCGTTGAACTTGTACCTCGACTTCCTCAACTTGTTCATCATGCTGATGCATCTGTTGGGCAACCGCAATTAGCCCAAAAGCATCGAACCACCGAAAGCCCGGCCAGCGTGCCGGGCTTTTGTTGTCTAGGGCGCGTCGGCGTCGGGCGGTGGCGTCCTCTGGCCCGGCACCACAAGGCGCAGCATCAACGGCGTTGCGACGGTGGTCACGACGGCGGTGAGGACGAGCGCCGAGAATAGATGTGCGACGTACGGGCTGTCTTGCCCTTGGGCGAAGAGGCCGGCCTGGAGCGCGATGCTGGACACGACAATCTCGACCGCGCCACGACCCGACATGCCGATCCCAACGGCCGCAGAATCGCGCAGGTCCATGCCCGACCACCGTGCCGCCACGCCGCAACCGACGAGTTTGCCGATAATCGCGGCTGCAATCAGCACGACGAGGAAACCAGGCACGTTCCATAACGCCGATAAATCGATCTGCAGCCCGATCCCGGCGAAAAACACCGGCGCCAAGAGGCCGTGCGTAAAGACCCCCATGCCGTCGCGAATATCTTTGTATTCGGCCGCACCGACGAGGCGTTTCTCAAAGAACAGCCCCGCCACGAAGGCGCCCATGATGAAGTGCATCCCCATCAGTTCGGCCAACACCGCGAAGGCGAAGGCCACCACCAAGAGCGCGGTAAACCCGGCCGCGCGGGAATGGACGGCGCCCAAAACGCGCATCGCCCAGGGGTAGAGAAACCGGCTACCGCCGACGGTGATGGCGAAGAAGAGACCGACTTTAATCTGCAACCAGACAAGGTCGGCTATCGGCGGGATCGCACCGGTGGCAATCACCGCCGTGAGCACCGCCAAAAGGACTAAGCCCAGAATGTCGTCAAACACCGCGGCTGCAATGACGGTGCGCCCGATGGGGTGATGCAGCAATCCGAAGTCGTTCAACACGCGCCCGGCAACCGCCACGGCGGTGATCGACAACGCCACACCGATGAACAACGCTTGGGCGGGCTGCGCCGGGGTATCGGGAAGAAAGGCGTAGCCCAGGAACAACCCGGCGGCCAGTGGCACCACCACGCCTCCGATTGCGACGAAGAGCGATGAACGGGAGGCGCGGCGCATTTCGCCCGGCTGCATTTCGATTCCGACCAGCAGGATGAGGAAGAAGATCCCAAACTCCGCGACCAGTTGGATCGGGACGCTGCGACCAATATCGGCGAGGCCCGGCACCGACGGGGCGACAAAGGGCGCGACCAATCCAATGAGGACGCCGGCGCCAATTTCGCCCAAGAGTTGGGGTTGCCGAAAACGCAGGCTGATCTCACCCAGGAGGCGGGCGACAATTAGAATGACGAAGAGCGGGAGGAAGAGGTCCACGAGAACAGCTACCGATAATCCGGCGACCAGTGTGCCAGATCATACGGTGCGCGTGGCTGCGTCAGATCAAACCGACGGCTAGACCAGATTGAGGCGGCGTTTGCCGGCAAGGATGCCCAGCACCGCCGACAGCTCGGCACTCATCCGCAGTACTTGACCGCCCGCATCGAGCACCGCGTAGCGGGCCTTTCCGGAACGTCGTTTGACCACGCGATAGACCGGCACGCGAGATCGTTTCTTGTAGATGGCAAAGGTTGCCTCGTGGCGGCCTTCGTTGAAGGCGTAGTCGCACCACTCGCCGGCGATCACACGGCGGCTGTAGACCGAAAGAATTTGGTTGAGTTCGGTACGGTCGAAAAAGACCGGAAACGAAAAACGGGAGCGGCTCTGATACGACCCGGGCTCCCGCTGGTGAATGGCATGGACCTCTACCATGTCTGGCGGTCCTGGCGTTTGAAACGTAGCGTCGGCAACTGGCGCATCGTCGCGGTTTCTCCCCGACTTGTAGCTGGCCCCCAATTGGGCCCTCCCCACCGCACAATGATAGGCCTGCCGGTTCGCCAAGGGAAACGCCATCCACGCGGATGGCCGTAAACCGCGTCCGTCACGAAATCACAGAATCGCCCAATTTCGGCCCCGGATACGCCCCATTGCCCGCCAATATTACTAGGCGTCGGCCCTCCTGACCCGGCCGCAGACATCAGGCGAGCGTTCCCCCAGACCTGGTGTCGCCCTCGCGGCCGGGTCAATTTCCCGGCGTCATTCTACTCTCTCAGTCAACGGCCCCGCGAACCGGGGCCGTTGGTGCATCGCGATCCCTATTCCGCCGCTTGGGCGGTGGGTTGAGCGTAGGCTTTGGCACGCTCGATATAGAATTCCGGCGTGTTGGCAATCTCGCGCACGATCGGGAGCGCCTTCATCGTGTCGATCCATGTGAGGATGCGACCGCACGATGCCGGGATGCGATAGCCGCGATAGTGCTCGACGTTACAAAAGCGCTCGAAAAACGGGTAATAGCTAAAGTCGATGAGGCTTGGGGACGCACCAAGCCAATACGGCCCCGCCCCCAACTTGGCCATGCCGTCTTCCATAAACGCCAGGCACGCATCGAGCTCCTCCCGTAGCGCGCCCTGTACCGCAGTATCGTTTTCCCGCATCAGTTTGTAGGACGCCACGTTGAAGCGGGTATTGCCGTAATCCACCCAGATGCGGGCCATGGCGCGCGCATGGGGGTCGGTCGGCATCAGCGCCGGCTCGGGGAACACTTCGTCGATGTACTCGTTAATGATCGCCGATTCGTAAACGATGCGGCCGTCATGCCGGATCGACGGTACCTTGCCGTAGGGCGACACCTCGGCGAACCAGTCGGGTTTGTTGGAGAGATCGATTTCGGCAAGCGAGAAATCGACACCCTTATGCATCAAGACAAGCCGCGTGCGGTGGGCATAGGGGCAAACCTCGGCGCTAAAGATCTCGACTGTGGCCATGGTCATTTCCTTCCCGTTGCGAAGACGCCGCCGTAGTATCGGCGGACAAGCTTGACCCCAAGGCTAACGCGCCGCGGACGGCGCTGGCGACTCGATTCTATCCCGAGGAATGACTCATGGCCCTGACGTTGTACGAGTTGGCCGGTAAGGACGACCGCCGCTTTAGCCCCTATTGCTGGCGCATTCGCATGGCGCTGGCGCACAAAGGCCTCGACGCCACGTTCGTGCCGGTTCGATTTACCGACAAGGCCACGATCGCGTTTTCCGACCAGGGCAAGGTCCCGGTGCTGGTCGATGGCAATACCACCGTGGTCGATTCGTTTGAGATCGCGTGTTACCTGGATGAAAACTACGCCGACAGACCGGCCCTTTTCGGTAACGAAATCGCCCGCGGCGAGGCCCGCGTGATCAACCATTGGACCAACAGCGTGCTGCACTCAGCCCTTCAACCTTTGGTGATCGACGACATCTACCAACATCTGGCCGACGAAGATCGCGTTTACTTTTTGGAAACACGGTCGTCGCGCTTTGATCGGCCCTTCGATCAGGTGCAGGCCAATCGGGACGAGGACGTCGTGGCGGCACGTAACGCCGTGACGCCACTGCGTCTAACGCTCGCCGAGCAACCGTTTTTGTCGGGCGGTGCGCCCGCTTTCGCCGACTATATCGTGCTCGGGGCCTTTCAGTGGGTTCGCAGCATCAGCCCGTTCAAGGTGCTGGAAGACGACGACCCGGTGCGGTTATGGCGCGATCGTTTGCTGCACGCCTTCGACGGTGCGGGCTATGCGACCACGGCCTATGACGGCTAGGCCGGTTGCGCCTGAAGACAGGACTGAAGCTGCTGTTCCCAGGGCGGCAAATCGATCCCGAAAGCATCGGCCGCCGAACGGCTGCTGAGCGCGGTGTACGTCGGCCGCGCCGCCCGGAAGGGGTACGAGTCCGATGAAATGGCACGCAGCACCGGATGGCGACCCGAGGCGAGGTCAACGTAAGGACTGGCCGGGGCCTGCGACAGAACAAGCTCGGCAAAGCCGTACCAACTGACCGCACCGGCGGCGGCCAAATGATAGATACCGCTGCGCTCCCGCATTGCGATGGGTGACCGCGGCGCATCGAGATCTTTCAGGATGCTGTTGACCGCAATGGCGACCGCGCGCGACCACGTCGGGCTGCCGATCTGATCGTCGACGACGTTGATATCGTCATGGCTGCCCGCCAAGGCCACCAAGTCCATCAAGAAATTACTGCCGCGCAAACCAAAGACTCGACTGGTGCGGAAAATCAAATGCGGGGGGTCGGTATAGGCAATGGCCGATTCGCCACGCAGCATGCTGCGGCCATAGACATTGAGCGGGTTCGGCGCATCGCCTTCGCGGTAGGGTGCGGGATCCGCGCCGCGCCGACCGTCGAAAACGAGATCTGTAGAGAAGTGCACCAAGCCAATGTTGCGGTCGAAGGCCTCTTCCGCGAGCATCAAGGGAATGTGTCCGTTTACGGTCATCGCCGTTGTCGCGTCCGCTTCGGCGGCATCGACATCGGTAAAGGCCGAGGCATTAACGATAAGCGAAGGCCGCGCGAGGCGAAGGTAGGTGGTGACTTCTTCCGGGCGGGCAAGATTGACCTGGTCACGGGGCGGCGCCAAGACGGGCCACCACGCCCCGAGTTGCAGGCGCAATTCTCGGCCAATCTGGCCGGTCCCGCCGAAAAGTACGATTGGTCTTTCCACAAGGGCCCCGGGAGTTAGTGTGTTCGAAAGACGATGCCCCGAATGATGCAAAACGCACGCCGAAAAGACACGCCTTTCATGGTTAACGGGTTAACGCGTTTGATTCCACCTGACATTGTGACGGGCCGGTGATCAGACTGATGCGACGTGTGTTTCGCGGCGGCGTCTTGCTGCTCCTCGGCGCGATCGTGGCGCTGGCCGCGTTCGGGTTGTGGCTGAGTACCTCGCTGCCGCAATGGAACGGCCGTGTCGCGGTACCGGTGTCCCAGCCGGTGGAGATCATCCGCGACGCCGTCGGTGCGACGCGCGTTGTTGCGGCAACACAGAACGATGCATATCTCGCCCTTGGGTTCGCCCATGCGCAAGACCGCCTCTGGCAAATGGACACCTACCGGCGCATCGGTGCGGGACGCGTTGCCGAGGTCATCGGTAGGCCGGGCCTCACGGTGGATCGCTTCATGCGCACGTTGGGTCTTTATCGGGCCGCAGAACGCCAGGCCGCCACGCTACCGACGCCGGTGCAGGACGCGTTGCGCGCGTACACCGCCGGGGTCAACGCCTACATCGATCAGCACGAGGGGCCGTGGCCGCCGGAGTTCAGCCTGTTGGCCTATGAGCCCGCCCCTTGGCAACCGGTGGACTCGCTGGTTCTCGGCAAGGTGTTGGCACTGCTGCTGGGCGGCAATTGGTTTGAAGAGCTGCGTCGTGCCGCGCTTCTCGATCGCCTCCCGCCGGCGGAGGTCGACTTCCTCATGCCGACAGATCTGCCCGACGGGCCGACAACGCTGGCGGCGGCCCCGCCGTTGCCGGGAACGGCAGCACAGTTGTTGGCGGCGGTGCCCGCCTTGATCCAACCGCGGCGCGCCTCCAACGCGTGGGCGGTGGATGGCCGCCACACCGACAGCGGCAAACCAATTCTGGCAAGCGACCCGCATCTTGGGCTGACGGCGCCGGGCATTTGGTACTTGGCATCCCTTCACGCGCCGGGCCTTGCCATGACCGGCGGAACGGTACCGGGCATGCCGGTGCACCTCTTGGGGCACAACGGCCACATCGCGTGGGGCCTGACGACGACCTACGGCGACCTTACCGATCTCGTCGTGCTCGATGTCGGCGCGGACGATCCTGAACGCTACCGTGTGGGCGATACCAGCCATCCGTTCACGGTGCGCGAGGAACAGATCCAAGTTCGGTTCGGACGCGACCACATCTTGCGGGTCCGCGAGACGATGTTCGGACCGGTTCTCTCCGGCGTCTTGGAGAGCGCCGCAATGCGGGCGGGTGAGAGCGCCGTCGTGGTGCTGCAGGCCGCCTTCCTGAATGAGGCTGATCAAACGGCGGTGGCGATGTACGCGCTGAACCGGGCGACGAACTGGGAGTCGTTTCGCGCGGCGCTGCGTTCTTACGGCGCGCCCCAGCAAAACGTGCTCTATGCCGACACCGGCGGCACGATCGGCTTTTTTGCGCCGGGACTTGTTCCGGTCCGACGCGCCGGGCGCGGCCTCGTACCGGGCACAACGCCCGAGAACGACTGGACCGGGTTCGTTCCGTTCGACGCCCTGCCCCAACAACGAGGCGCCGCAGAGGGCATCTTGCTGAACGCCAACAACCGGATCGTGGGGCCGGATTATCGCCATTTCATCAGCGCCGATTGGGAACCGCCCTTTCGCGCCGAGCGGCTTGGCGAGATGCTGCACGGCGACATCGGCGGCGACCGAGCCGCGCATGCGGCCCTTCAGGCCGACACCGTGTCGAGCATGGCGCGCCTAATGCTGCCGGCGATGACGACGCGGCTTGGCAACACGCCGGTGAGCGACGCCGCCCAGGTCGCCCACGAGGCGTTGAGGGATTGGCGCTATCGGATGGACGCCGAGGCGATCGCGCCGACGATCTTCGCCGCCTGGTATGCCGCGCTGGAGGCAACAATTTTCGACGACGAGCTCGGCGCCCAAAGCGGCCGGATCGATCCCCGCCAGGTCCATGCCGTCCTGACCGGCGATCTGGCACCGTGGTGCGATAATCGCGACACGCCAGAAGTTCAAGAAACCTGCGCGACTGCGGTAGCGCGCGCGTTGGAGGCTGGGGTCGCAACGCTATCGGCGCGGTATGGCGCAGACATGGGCAATTGGCGTTGGGGCACCGCCCATCCAGCACGCTTTACGCACCCTCTCCTCAGCTTCGTCCCCTGGGTACCGCGATGGCTCGGGATTACGGTACCCAGCAGCGGCGGCAACTACACGTTGATGCGCGGCGGTTACGCGGATCGCGACGGTGTTTTCACCAACGGCCATGGCGCTGGTTATCGCGCCGTTTACGATCTCGGCGACCTCGATCAATCTCTGTTCATGGTGGCGCCGGGGACGACGGGAAACCCCTATAGCCGATACTTTGCCGAACATAGCGATGCCTGGCGATCCGGGGCGATGTTCCGCCTGCCGACACTCGACGCGGCCCGCAACGACGCGCGCGGCATTTTGACTCTGGTCCCGGCGCGCTAACCGCCTAGACTTGCCGCCGGTTGTGTCGAGGAGAGTTGCCACATGAATCCCGAAGTCACCGCATTCTTTGATGAAGCGACCTATACCGTGAGTTACCTCGTGGCCGACCCCGACAAGGGCACGGCCGCGATCATCGACTCGGTCCTCGGGTACGATTCAAAGTCCGGCTGGACGAATACCGAAAAAGCCGACGAGATCATCGGGATCGTTCAGGACCGCGGGTATACGGTCGATTGGATACTGGAAACCCACGTTCACGCCGACCATTTGACGGCCGCGCCCTATCTTAGGGACGCGCTGGGCGGACAAACCGGGATTGGCGACCAGATCGGCAAGGTGCAGGCCGCGTTCAAGACGGTCTTCAACGCGGGCGACGATCTGCCGACCGACGGCAGTCAGTTCGACCATCTATTTGGCAACGGCGAAATCTTCACGATCGGGGGTTTGCGCGGCCGTGTGATTCATACGCCGGGACATACACCGGCGTGTGTCACCTATGTCGTCGGGAATGCGGCGTTTGTCGGGGACACTTTGTTTATGCCGGATTACGGCACGGCGCGGGCAGACTTTCCCGGCGGCGATGCACGGACGCTTTATCAGTCCATTCAGCGGACGCTTTCGTTGCCTGACGACACTCGATTGTTCATGTGCCACGACTATGCGCCGAACGGGCGCGACTATATGTGGGAAACAACCGTCGCGGCGCAAAAGGCGAACAACATTCATCTCAAAGACGGGGTCGGTGAAGACGATTACGTGGCCATGCGCAAGGCCCGCGACGAGAAGCTCGCGGTGCCCGCGCTGTTGTTGCCTGCGGTACAAATCAATATGCGCGCGGGCTTGCCACCGCCGCCCGAGGACAACGGCATCTCCTACGTCAAAATCCCGCTGAATACGTTCCGCTAGACAACTTCGGCTTTGTATTGCGAGTTGCGGCTCGCGACGAGATCCGAGAACGCGATCGTTTGCACGCGCGGATCTTCCTTGCGCAGCTTGCCGGCATCGGGATCCGTCACGACATCGATCACGGCAGTCTCTTTTGCCGCGATCGCGCGATCCATCACCGCACCGAGCTCCTTGGGTTCGGTCACCCGTTCGGCATAACACCCGAAGGCCTTGCCGATGAGATCGTAGTGGACGTCGCCAAACAGCGTGTTCACCGGGCGGCTCATGACCTGAAGCTGACCGTGCTTTTCCGTCCCCCACGCGCCGTCGTTGGAAATGAGCGTGGTGATCTTCAAGCCGCCCAGGACCGCCCCATTGAACTCGCTGGGATAGAACCCAAAGGCGCCGTCGCCGGTGACCAGGAACACCGGCCGGGGTGCCTCACCCGACTCTTGCGCCACTTCACGCGCGCCGGTGGCGGCCCCCAATGCCAGAGGTGTCCCGATCCCCATCGAGCCCAGGGGGTAGTGATCCAAGAACCCACGCTCGGATTTGATGCGCAAGATCGCGTGCATCCAGTTCTGCACATCCGCGCCGTCACCGACGTAGATCGCATTGGCCGGCATACGCGCCATCAATTCGCGCGCCAGGCGGTAGGGATGAATCGGTCCGTCATCGCCGAGCCCGACGGTTTCAATGAACGACAGGCGTTCGCCGAGTGCGTCTTTGAGCCATTTAGGGGCAGGCTTGCTTTTGGTCTTGCGCGATTTCAGTTCATCG
Source organism: uncultured Alphaproteobacteria bacterium (assembly GCA_938023835.1). Taxonomy (GTDB): domain Bacteria; phylum Pseudomonadota; class Alphaproteobacteria; order SHVP01; family SHVP01; genus CALJDF01. The sequence continues at coordinate 9,197 of CALJDF010000121.1, read as the reverse complement.
ACAATGGCCGCAACAGTGTGCGCGCCGTCCGCGACGATCGGCACCTCGACCGCACGGTTGCGGCCGATCTCCTCGCCGGTGATATCGATCTGAATGAACTTGGCCTCGGCGCTAAAGCGAGGCGCCATGCCGTAGCCCATACGCTGGGTCATGCGCGAACCGACCCACATCACCACGTCGGCTTCTTTCGCCGCCGCCTGGGCCAACGGCCACGACCAACCAAGATTGTCATCCTCGGGCACCAAGCCACGACCGCCGGCATTGCCGAGGACGGGGATGTTCCACGATGCCGACAATTCGCGTAGCGCAGGACCGGCGCCGGCCCACATCGCGCCCGATCCTGCCACCACCATGGGTCGCTTGGCCTTGGCAAGAAGGTCTGCAGCAGCGGCAACGGCATCCGGCGTCGGGCCGGGCCGGATCGCGTTGGTTACAGGCGCGTCGAGTTCCTCGACATTCTGGATCGTCTGCGCGAGGAATTCCTGCGGAACTTGGAGCACCACCGGACCGGGGCGACCCGTGGTCGCCTGACGGTACGCCGTTTCGACATATTCGCGCAGCCGTCCGGCCTCGTGGATGGTGCGGGACCATTTGGTGATCGGTCGCACCAGCGACAGCGCGTCGTGATCGACCTCCGACTGGGGCTGGATCCAATTGGTCGGCAAGCGGGCGACGATAATGATGACAGGGGAACACGCCTCATGCGCGGTCAAGATGCCACCGACAGCGTTCGGCATCCCTTGATCGGAAATGATCAGCGCGACACCGGGCTTGCCGGTGACACGCGCATAGCCATCCGCCGCTGCCACTGTCGCGGTCTCGTGTCGGTTCGAGATGATCGCAAACTCATCCTTCCCCATCGCATCGAGAAGATAGGTGTGCGATGCCCCGGCGAGCGAAAACACCGATCCAATCCCCAGGCGCTTTAGGGTGCGGCTGATGACCATGCCACCGCTGATCTCGTTGCTGCCCCGCTCTTCGTTTTTCCAGAAGCTATCGGGATCGGCCTTCTTCTTGGTCTGTCGTGCCATGTTGTTGTCCCTTTCGGCCTAGTCGATGATCTCGCCCTCGATGAGGGCGATGGCTTCGATCTCGATTTCTAGTTCGGGCAACCCTAAGGCGCCGACTTCGACGATCGTGTCGGCGGGCCAGGGCTGTTTGAAGTACGTGCCGCGGGCTTCGATGATCTTCGGAAAGTTGCTCATGTCGGTGAGGTAGATGTTCACCTTGATGATCTTTTCCATCGACGAGCCCGCCGCTTCGAGCGCGCGTTTTATGTTGGCGAAGGTCTGCTCGACCTGTCGGTCGAAGTCACCGACACCAACGAGATTGCCGTTCTCATCGATCGAGGCCTGACCGGACAGGAAGACGAAGTTTCCGGCGCGGTATCCAATGGCGATCTTGAAGGCGTCATACGGATCGGGTGTGGTCTTGATCCGATAGGCGTTCGGATCCGTCGCCGCCTCGTTTTTCTCGCTGGCCATCGCGATATCCCTCCCTTGGGCGTTTCTGATTTTCGCCGATCCTAACGGAACCCGTTGGACCGTCCCACACGTCCGCGCGCGGTGCGCACCCTGCGGCCAGGCTATTGCGCGGGGGCCTGGGTGCCGAGCGGCACCTGATAGATCTTGGTGGCGGCTTCGACCCGTGCCGGTCGGAATTGCATCACGGCAAGGTCGGTCACCCGCGCGGCGATTGGTGAAAAGCGCTCGGAGAGGAGCCGCTGGGCCGCCGCTAAGGGCCGTTTGCGGAGCGCCATCGCGAGGGTGGCGTGCGGCACCCAGGCGCCGGGCCGGGTATGGTCGGTGCTTGTCCCGACACCCTGGACGCTTTCGTGAAGGGCCTCATGTAGGCGCCGCAGTGCGGTGCTGGCGCGCGGCGCAAGATAAGGGACGGACCGGCGGTCTTGAAACATATCGATGCGATCAAAGCTTAGGCCGAACGAGTTAGTGCGTCGGGCCAAGTCGCCGACCCGACCGATCAACGGCCCCGCCATGGTGTCGGTCATGACCGCGAGGGTCAGGTGCGGGGCGACGCCGAGTGTCATCATCGACGAATCGATCTTGCTGTTCGCGAGCGCCGCCCATAGTGCACGTACTTCAGCGTCGGCCCCGGGATCGAACGTCGCGATGACGGCGTGGGCCACGTTAGTAAGGGTCCGCCCCCTGGTAAGGCGTCGCCGCGTGGTGGGCCAAGAACCGCGGTAAGGTCGGGTTGTAGTCCGGATCGAAAGGTCGCGGTTTCTCGTCCGTCGACCAATCGGTCAGGAACGGTCCGTCGCGCGATCGGAACAAGCCGAGATAGCCGGTGAGCGACGCACCGGGCCCATGTACGATCCCGGGTGGCCGCCAGAAGTAAGCGCCGGGGCGCATCATGCCTTGCGGCCACCCCAGCGTGCCTTCGAGAAGAAAAAACTCTTCGACGCAGGGATGGGTTTCGGTCGGGCCAGTCGGCGGCAAATCCTCTCGGCGCTCCGGTCCTCGCCTGAGAAGCCACGTTCGCTCGCCACTTGCCGCGTCGTTGCGTAGGTACTTGATCGAAATATCGGAGCCCGCAAGCCCGTGTTTGAAGTCGCTGATCCACGGAGACTGATCGGGATCGGTCAGCGCGATCACGGCCGATTCATCGAATGTGCCCGCGCCCGGAACCCGGCGGGGCGTTCCGTTGAAAAAGGTGAGCACCGCAGCACCGTTGGGTGCCGCCATGTGGTGGCGCGGGCACCCGGCTGGAAGAAACCCATAGCCGTAGGGCGCGAACGCATGTGCGTCGATCGTCAGCCCCCCTTCGAGGACAAAGAACTCTTCATCGCCGGCGGCGTGATGGAGCTCGTCTAGCGTCCAGCCCGGCGGATAGCGAATGATCGCGCTGCCTGCGGCGGTTTCTTCATCGTGGGACAGGACTTTGATCATCGCGCCCGGGCGCGCGGAGTCGTGGTCGAGATCAAACCACGGCAAGACCTGGGATTGGATGAACTCGATGTGCGGGCGGGCCATGGCGGATCAATACGGGTCGTTGCCCTGATAGGGCGCGGCGGCGTGCTCGGCGAGCGACTCGGGCAGCGTGGGTCGGTAAGGCGCGTCCCACACGATGGTCTCGGTATGTTTCGTCCAATCGGTCGAGAACGGACCCTCTTTGCAACGGAAGAAGCAGGTGCATCCCGCGCGCGTCCCGATCGGTCCATGCTGGATTTCACCAGGCCGCCAGAAATAGGCACCGCGTTTGAGCAGGCCTTGCGGCATGGAAATCTCGCCATCCAGCAGAAACAGTTCTTCGACATGCGGGTGGGTTTCCAAGGGCGCCGTGGTCGCCTCGGGGGCCGCCCCCATGGTGAGAAGCCACGTGCGCTCGCCGGTCTGTTCATCGAGCCGCAACATAAGTTTCTCCAACCCGGCGCCGACGACGGCGGGATCGACACTGTCGCCCCAGGATTGCTCGGCCGCAGCAATGCGTTCGATCAGCCGGGCACGATCAAAGGCTTTTTCACCGTCAAAGACGTTTTGGTGCGGGCCTTCAAAAAAGGTCAGGACGGCGGCCCCGTTCGGTGCGCGCATGGCGCCGCGCGGATAGCCGTCCGGCAGATAGGCGTAACTGCGCGGCCCGTACGTCATGTCGCCAATTTGAACCTCGCCCTCAAGGACGAAGAACTCCTCGTCGTCGTCGAGATAGTGGGCTTGCGGAATTTCAAAGCCTGCGGGGTATTTGAGAATCACGCTAACGGCCCCGGACTCGGTATCGCGGGAGAGCACCTTGCAGGCCACGCCAGGGCGCGCTGCGGTCGCTGGCAGGGTGATCCAGAGCAAGACCTGGGTTTGGATGAATTCGAGGTGTTCTCGGGCCATATCGTCCCCCTTTCCGCCAGTATCGCGCGCCCCACCGGACGCAAGCAAACCGCGACGGATTTTGGGCGGGAAAACCGTGTAAACTACCGAAACGCCTGTTTTGGTTGGATTGGACACCCGGATGTTTCGGACACTTGGACTGGCCGCACTCGCCCTGCTGATGTTTTCGGATTTGGCATCGGCCCAACACGTGGATCGCGAGCGTTCGTTTCGCGCCGCACGGTTTGTCGAATTGCTGGATATCGACCGCGACGGCACGGTCAGCTTGGAGGAAATTCTGGCCGAACATGGCCGACTTTTCGCTGCGGCCGATCTAGACCGCGACGGGGCGTTGTCGGTCGACGAGTTTCGCCGCCGGGGTCGACTGTTTCAGAACTTGGGCACCGCAACCCTGTTCGACATGCTCGATACCGACGGTGATCAGGTGCTGTCGCCCCGTGAAATCAATCAACCCTCGCAGCGGTGGTTCTCGCGGTACGACCTCAACGGCGATGGCGCGATGGCGGCGGACGAGTTATCGCAGGGGGGCCAAACCGGTGGCTCCAAGCGTCGCCGCTAGTCAGGCGGCCTGGATGAGCGCGGGCGATCGCACGCGTTCCGCTCAGGTCGATGACGCTCCGGACCTTTCCGACGACGCGCTGATCGAACGGATCGCCGACGGCGATCAAAAAGCGTGGGCCGAAATCACCCGGCGGCACCTCGGCGCGCTGGTCGGATACGCTTGGCACATGCTGCGCGATCGCGCCGAAGCGGAGGACGTCGCGCAAGAAACCATGGTCCGCCTGATGCGCAAGGCCGAGACCTGGGAACCCGGTGGGGCCAAGGTGAAGACATGGCTTTTTCGAGTGGCAATCAACCAGTGCATCGATCGGCAGCGGGCGCGACGGACGACCTCGCTTGATGTGCTTGCCGAACAAAGCGACCCGGATACCGGGGGCAGCACCGTTGCGCGCGACCATGCCTTGCGGCGCACCGTAGGCGGCGCGGTTGACGGCCTACCCCCGCGACAGAAACAAGCGCTGACGCTCGTGCACTACCAAGGTTTTAGCCAACAAGAAGCGGCGAAGGTCTTGGACGTTTCGGTTGAGGCTATCGAGTCTTTGTTGGCGCGGGCCCGCCGCTCATTGAAGACGCAACTCAAGGATCTCGCCGGCGATTTGCTGGAGGAATGGTGATGGACGACAACACCCCGATGACGTTGGGCGATTTCGAATCGCTGTTGGATCGTTGCGGATCGAACCGAGCCGATTGGCCCGCCGACCGCCGAGACGCCGCCGAGCGTTTGTTGGCGCAATCGCCCGATGCGCAAGATGCGATGCGCCGGGCGAACGCCTTGGCGCAGTTGCTTGACCTCGTGGCCGCCCCGGCGCCGAGCGAGGCGCTCGAGGCGCGGGTCGCGGCGTTGCCCCAGTCGGAAACCGCCCATTGGATTTGGATGGTTGTGGCGCGCCCGGTATGGCGCCCCGCCGTGCTGGCCGCCGCCTTGCTGGGTGGGATTTATCTTGGCGGCGCGGCGCTCTCGACGAGCACCGCGTATGGCGATAGCGTCTTCGACCTGAACAGCGTTGCCGGGGGTGGCGAAACCCTCGGCGTTATCGAATCTTTGGAGGAATAGAATGGGACGTCGACGCGTCTTCGGCATTCTGCTGACCGTTTCGCTCGCCGTGAATCTATTCGCGATCGGCATTTTGATCGGCGCGGTTGCGACCGGCGGCGGCCCTTGGATGCACCGGGGCTTGGACCCCTGGGCCGGCGGGTTTCAAGCGTCCCCTGCCTTTATGGCGTTGGAACCGGAATCGCGTCAGCTCGCCATCGAGCGATTTCAGGAGAACGAAGACACGCTGCGCGAACATACGCGCGCCGTGCGGCGCGCCCAACGTGATGTGGTCAGCGCCATGAGCGCCGAACCGTTCGACCCGACGGCGGCGGCAGAAGCGCTGCAGCAGTTGAGACTTCAGACGGACGCCATTCAGGCCACCGTCCACAACTATCTGATCGACTTCAGCCGCAATTTGACGCACGACGAACGAGAGCGGCTGGGCCGATCCATTTTCCGCGGACCGGCGTATCGCACGCCGCTGGCAGGCGACCCGTTCGGCGCGCTCATTCCGGCAGGCTAGCCCATGGTGCAAACATCGCGCGGCAAGTGGCTCGCTGCTGGCGCCGCCGCTGCCGTTATCGTCGTTGTCGTCGTCCTTACGCTGGGTGGCAGCGAGAACGGCGCTGTCGAATACCGCTTCGGTGCGATCGACCGCGGCGATATCGTCAGCACGATCTCCACATCGGGCACCCTAGGCGCCGTCGTCACAGTCGATGTCGGCACCCAGGTATCGGGTCAACTCGCCGAGCTTCATGCCGACTTCAACACCGAGGTGAAAGAAGGCCAGTTGATCGCGCGGATCGATCCGCAAACGTTTGAGGCGCGATTGCGTCAGGCTGAAGCCGACCTCGCGATCGCCAAAGCCAATGTCACCCTGCAGTTAGCGGCAAAGGAACGTGCCGAGGCGGACCTGGCCAGCGCCCAAGCCAACCTCGAAAACCGCCGCGCCACAGACGATGAAGCACAACGCGAATTGGTCCGCAAAGAATCCCTGCTGGCCCGCGGGGTGGCGTCAAACCGCGACGTCACGCAGGCCAAGGCCCAAGCCGATAGCGCCGCCGCGCAGACCCGGTCGAGCGAGGCAGCCTTGCGCTCCGCCCAAGCCCAGGTCCAGGTCGCCCAGGCGCAAATCGAAACATCGCGGGCGCAGGTTCAACTGCGCGAGGCCGGCGTCGAGCAAGCCTTGATCGACCTGGAACGCACGTTCATTCGCGCACCGGTGAATGGTGTCGTGATCAATCGGCAGGTCAGTCTTGGCCAGACCGTGGCCGCCAGCCTGAATGCGCCAGTGCTGTTCACCATCGCCCAGGACCTGCGGCAGATGCAGGTGGAAGCGAACATCGACGAGGCCGACATCGGCCAGATTCAGGCGGGACAAGAGGTCGAGTTTTCGGTCGACGCCCATCCCAGCCGCACGTTTCGGGGGCGCATCGAACAAGTCCGCCAAGCCCCGGAGGTCGTGCAGAACGTGGTGACCTACACCGTGATCGTCACCGCCAACAACGCGGAACAGCTCTTGTTGCCGGGCATGACCGCGAACGTGAATGTCGTGCTGGACCGACGCACGGATGTTTTGCGGGTGCCCAACACCGCGCTGCGCTTTCGACCCGAGAACGCCGCGCCGGCGACAGGCGGCGAGAGTGGCGGGTCACCGACTGCCGGCGGCGCGCAAGGGGGCAGCCCAGGCGAACAGTTCGCGCGTCTTGTCAAGGCGCTGTCGCTGACCGAGGCGCAACAAGCCCAAGCACAAGAGTTCGGGCAAGAACTGGCTCGAACGTTACAGAGCGTTCGCGCGCAAGGCGGCGGCCGCGAGGAATTCATCCAGGCGATGCGCGAAGGACGCCAGCGCTTCAACGAACAATTGGTGGCGATCCTGACCGAGAAGCAGCGCACCCGGTATGCAGCCCTGATCGCGCAACGCCGCGAGGCCCGCAATCAGACCGTTCGAGAAGGCCGCCTTTGGGTATTGGGCGAGGACGGCGACCCCAAGCCGGTGACTATTCGCTACGGCATCACCAACGGCAGCTTAACCGAGGTGGTGGACGGCGAGATCGCGGCCGGCGGTCGGATCATCGTGGGCGCCGTCGCCCCAACCCGAAGCCGTGGGTTGACCGGCGTTAGCTTCTAGGCGCCGCGATGGCCGACGTACTGATCCAAACCGAAGAGCTGAGCCGCGCGTATCAACTCGGCGACAACGAGGTGCGGGCTTTGCGCGGGGTATCCCTCGCGATCGCACCGGGCGAATTCGTCGCCGTCATGGGGCCATCGGGGTCGGGCAAGTCGACCTTCATGAATCTTGTCGGCTGCCTCGACCGACCGACCGGTGGGGCATATTGGCTGGATAACGAGAATGTCGCCGAACTCGACACCGACGCGTTGGCGGCCATTCGCAACAGCAAGATCGGGTTTGTCTTTCAGACCTTCAACCTGCTGGCGCGCACCTCGGCCTTACAGAATGTCGAAATGCCGTTGCTGTATAGCGGTGCCAGCGCTGCCGCCCGACGCGACGCGGCAACGGCGCGGCTGACCGACGTGGGGCTGGCCGAGCGGATGGATCACACCCCGAGCCAATTGTCCGGTGGCCAGCAGCAACGCGTCGCGATCGCGCGCGCCTTGGTCAACGATCCGGTGCTTTTGCTCGCCGACGAACCGACCGGCGCGCTCGACAGCCTTACGGGCGTTGAAATCATGGCGATCTTTCAGGACCTGAATGCGGCCGGAATCACCATTGTCATCGTAACGCACGAGCCCGACATCGCGCGCTATGCCAAGCGGGTGGTGACGTTTCGCGACGGCGTGGTGACCGACGACGAACCGGTGACCGACAGATTATCGGCCCGCGACATTCTTGAAACCTGGAACGACACCGCCGAGGCGGCGCAATGAATCTTCTGGCGACCATTGCGGTGGCGTTGCGGGCGCTGCGGGTCAACGCCTTGCGCAGCGGTTTGACGATGTTGGGCATCATCATCGGGGTCGCCGCCGTGATCGCGATGGTCGCAGTGGGCGCCGGCGCCCAAGAGCGCGTCAACGCCCAGATCGAAAGCCTCGGTGCGAACCTGTTGATCATCTTCAATGCATCCAGCCGACAGGGCGGCGCGCGCCAAGGGGCGGGATCTCGGTTGAGTCTGACGCTGGACGACGCGCTGGCCATTCAAGAAGAAATCGATGCGGTGGCGCTGTCCTCGCCGACCGTTGCCGGTCGTACGCAGTTGATCTTCGGCAACCTCAATTGGTCGGCCACGACGCAAGGGACGACGCCGGAGTATTTTCCGCTCCGCGAATGGCACGTCGTGGCGGGGCGCCCCTTCGGCCCCGACGATGTGCGCCGGGCCACTAAAGTCGCGGTCCTCGGGCAGACGGTCGTGGAAAATCTCTTTGTCGACCAAAACCCGGTGGGCGAAACCATTCGCATCAAGAAAGTACCGTTCGAGGTGATCGGAGTCCTGGCGGAGAAAGGTCAGAACTCGTTCGGGCAGGATCAGGACGATGTCGTGCTGATCCCCATCAGCACGGCCCGCAAACGCGTGTTGGGGACCAGCGCGCGATCGCGCCCTGACTCGGTCAGCATCATCATGGTCAAGGCGGTGAGCGCGGCGCGCATGAAAGAAGCGGAAGAAGAGGTCAATGCGCTGTTGCGCCTGCGCCACCGGATCGGCCCCGGCGACGAAGACGACTTTCGATTGCGCAACCTTTCCGAAATCACCGACGCCCGGGCCGAAAGCCAGCGCATCTTGACGTTGCTGTTATCGGCGGTG
>CALJDF010000120.1 GCA_938023835.1 uncultured Alphaproteobacteria bacterium | reverse complement strand
AGCCGCGGCTATACCCCAACCGTCTTTGCGGAACTCCCCAAACTGCTCGAACGCGCCGGACCGGGCGAAGGGCAGGGCACCATCACGGGCCTATTCACCGTGCTAGTTGAAGGCGACGACCACAACGAGCCGATCTCGGATGCGGTTCGCGCCATTCTCGATGGACATATCATCATGGACCGCTCGATTGCGGAACGCGGGCGCTTTCCCCCCATCAACATATTGCGCAGCGTGTCGCGCACCATGCCCAAGTGCAACGCACCCGAAGAAGCGACGCAAATCGCGGAAGCGCGGACGATTATCGCGACATACGAGGGGATGGCCGAAATGATTCGGCTTGGTGCCTATCGCACCGGCTCCGATCCGGCGATTGATCGTGCCATTCAGCTTTACCCGCTGCTTGAGGCCTACTTGGCCCAAGATATCGAAGAACCCGCCGACTTTGCCTCGGCGTTTTCCCAGCTTGGCGAGATCTTATCGCACAGCGCGCCTGACGAGGTTGCGGCATGAGTGCTTTACCGACCCTCATTCGCGTCGCCAAGTGGACCATGGAAGAAAAGCGTCGCACTTTGGCGGGCCTCGAATCGCTGATGGCCAATCTGCGCGCCAATCGTCAACAACTCGAGCAAGAACTGGAGCGTGAGCAACAATCCGCCCGACACGATGACGAGGCGCTCGTTTTCTACGGCAACTACGCGCGCGCCGTGATCAACCGACGCGAAACCCTCGAACGCTCAATGGCCGAATTGCAGGAAAAGATCGATTTCGCCCATCAAGAGGTGACCGAGGCATTTCAAGCGGTTCGTCGCTACGAAATTGTGTGGGAGCGCCATCAAGAACGTGAGGCTGCGGAAGAGCGGCGTAAAGACCAGCATACGATCGATGAAATGGCGGCCGAGATGGTGCGGCGGCGCAAGGCTGGTCAGCTAGGCGACAATCGTCCCCGGGGTATGGCGACCGCCGAGTAGGTCGTTAAACGGCGACACCGGAAATTCTTTGACAGCCTGAAACCCGACCTGACCGCGATAGCCGATCGCTTCCAGCCCGGCATTGAATATGCGCGTGATATCTTGGCGTTGGTCTGAACTCAGTTCGGCATGGCTGCGAACCATCAAGTCAAAAGTCTGCCGGTGCAATAATCCGTCGAACTGGAGCGCGCCAAGCGCGCTCATCTTCAGATCGACCACAAAGCGAATATCCTGATCGTCATCGGTTTGATCGCGCCTTTGGCCGCGAACGAACATGTGGATCGGCTCAATCTTGTCGCCCGCCGCAAAGGGGAATAGCAACAAGCGCCAATCGTTGGCGCTGGTTTCATTGCCAAGGCGTCGTAGCTGGCGAAAATCGTCACCGAGCCGCTCGATCAGGCCACGTTGGCCCGCTCGTTCCAAGCTGCGCATCATGTCGCTACCCAGCCAACCGGCGACGTCACCGCTTCGCAAGACCGACAAGAAGAACATGATCTGTGCCGCCGCGCGCGCATTCGCGGCCGGCACTTTGTTGTCGACAAAGGCCTGTGCGGTGGCCGGTGCAGCAGTGGCGGTGTGGGACTCGAGCGCGCGCAATGCCGGCCAATCCTCGCCCAATGTCATCAAGACCTGATCCAGTGGGCGCGTCGCTGTGCTGCTTGGCGCAAGGGTCGCAGCGGCGATTGCGGTCGTTTGTCCGTCGGGTCGTGGTGGGTCGACCGCCTCAAGCACAAGCCTCGTGCCCTCGGGCCATTGTGCGGGCGCGGGGTGCGCCAGATGGATCGTCCCGGTGGATGTCGCGACCGCGGTTTGGTCCGGCCGCGGTGATGCCGTAATGGTTCCCGTGATCTGCGCTGGCGGTGCGGCTGCACCAGCCGCGCTGGATTGTGGGTTGGTCGCCGTCACGCCTGGCGCGTGCGTGCCTACGGGCTGCTGAGGCGCCCGCCCAGCCGGCGGGGGAGGGCTCGTCCCCGGGCTCGCCGGTGGTGTGCCGACCGAGGGTGCCGATGTGGTGGCGGGCGGCGGGCTCGCGCCAATCGATGGCGCGGGTGTCGGTCGCGCCGTAACAGTGGTTGCGGCAGTCGTCGGAGCTAGGCTTGGGCCAAGGGCGGCCGGGGGGGTGGTGGCGACGATGCGAAAGAACGCAACGGGACCGGTAGTCGGCGCCGTTGCCGCTGGCACCGCGGTCGGCGTCGCCGCGGTGCTGGGTTGGGGTGCAGAGAGAGCCGTCGTCGTGGGGGCGAGCTGGGCCGCGACAATGGCTCCTTGTTGCAGCGTCGGGGGCAAGGTTGTTGGTGTCGCGACCCCTATCGGTGCCTTTGCCAGCGACGCCGCATTTGCTTCGGGAAACGATACCTGGACGACGCGCAACCGAACGGTGTGTTGTGTCGCCGGTGTTTCGCCGTCGACCGACGTCAATTGCGCGCGCAAATGGTCGTGCGCGACGGCCGTCACGCGGAGAGTGACGGTGGCTGATTCCGGCAATTGCTCGGGGTCGAGGGTCACCAATACCGCGTGGGCCGCTTGAACGATCTGCCGCCCGTCAGCGTCATGGCTTAGAACGGTCACGGCGACCGTTTCGCCTTCACTGAGTCCGGCAAGGGTCGGCGCCAACGTGACCGCGGTATCAGGCGGTGGCGCCGGCGGTGTGGGTTGGCTGTGCGGCTCCCCTTGGGAAAGGGTTTGCTGCTGGCCGGTTTGTCCGGGCGTTACCGGCGCTGGCGAAACGGCTGCCGTCCCGCTGGCTGGCGGTAGGGCGGACGACGAGCTTGAAACGTCGTTCATGGGGCTACTCCCGCAGGCGCCGGCACAAAGTTTCGACGGAAACGCTCGCCGGCGTCGTCGGGTGGCGGGTCAGGATCGGTGCTTGATGCACAATAGCCTCGCGGACATGCCGGTCGTTCAAGACAATACCCGCCAATGGCAAGTCGATCTTGAGGAAATTTCGGCAGGCACTGGCGAGGGTTGCATAAGTCCGCTTGCCGTCTTGCACCGTTGTCGCGTTATTGACCACCAGTCGAACATCGGCATTAGGGTATTTCATCCGGGCCACCTTGATAAACGCGTAAGCGTCGGTCAGGGCCGTTGGTTCGCTGGTGGTAATCGCAAGGATGGTGCCGTGGCCGCCCATCAACAAACGAACCGTCGCATCGATCCCGGCGCCGAGGTCCAGCAGTACCCGATCATAACGCCCTGAGATCTTATTGATGGCGTTGCGTAGGCCGAGAAGTTTCTCACGGCCGGCGGTCGACAGCACCCCCGAACCGGAACGACCGGCCAGAATGTCGAAGCCCCCGGCGTCATAGGGCAGGATCGCTTGGCTGAGGCGAACCCGCCCGCTCAATACAGCACTTAAGTCCCACTGTGGCGTGACCCCCAACTGCACATCGACATTGGCCAACCCGAGGTCGCCGTCGATCAACAACACGCGCTCACCGTGCCGGGCCAAAGCATGCGCCAGTGTTGTCGCAAACCAGGTCTTGCCGACACCGCCTTTGCCGGAGGCAATGGTGATGATGTTCCGACCTTGGGCGGTCGGGAATTGAACGATTTTGCGGGCTGCATTGGCGGTCATGATGCCGCCCTCTCAGCCTTCCGCTCGGCCAATTTGAAGGCGGTCTCGTTCAGCAATCTCGCGAGCGATACAGGGTTCAATGACGACAATCCGTTCGCAATAAACGGCGTCGCACTTGCTTCGGCGATCGGGAGGCCTCCGGACAGGGCTGCAGCGATGATTGCGCCATAGCGCCGTGCGCAGTCTAGCCGGGTCACGTGAAGCGCTTCGGCGCCCGCCGCCGCAAAAAGGGCGGTCGCATCGGCGACGTCTGCGGCATCGCCGCCGGCGCTTAGCACCAGAAACTGGCGCGCGGTGACGGCACTCGCAAACGTCTTCAGGTCCTCGATCTCGCTTGGCGAAAACGGATTGCATCCCGGCGTATCGATCAATACCAGATCGGCATCGTCGATATCTGCTAGCGCGGCCACGAGGTCGTCAGGTGTTTCAGTAGCGCGCAGCGGTACGTCCATCATTCCGGTCATCGCGGCGAGTTGTTCGTAGGCACCGGATCGTACGGTATCGGTGGTCAGCACGTGAACTCGGCGACCTTCCAATACCGCCCGCGCGGCAATTTTGATGACCGTAACCGACTTGCCCACGCCCGGAGGGCCGATCACCATCACTGGCATCTCGCTTTGGCTCGGCAACTTGGTGAACGAAAGATGGGTGCCGAGCGCGCCGGCGAGGGCGAGCACGGTGTCGTCCCGGCCCAGGGCCCGCGCCTCGTTGGCAATGCGATGGGCCAGCGCATCATCCAGTCGGTGAAAGCGCAAGACCTGCGCGATCTCATCGTCGGGCTCGGCTTGGGCCTCTTCGATGGCAATTGTGTGGGCCAACGCACCGTCGTCTTCGGATTCCTCGAGCGCAGCGGTGACTTGCGCGCCCCGGCCGCGTCGCGACTGGTAGGTCGACACGATGACCGCCTCTTCGCCGAGTTCGTCGCGGACCAACGTGATGGCATCGTCCAGTGTCGGCGCAGTGAAGGTTCTCAGCCGCATGCTCGCTCCCTAGATTTGCGCCAGTGTTTTTATTTTGGCCTTGGGATGGATTTCGTTTTGCGACAAAACCACCGTTTGCGGCCGGAAGCGTTCGACGATGGACCGCACGTAAGGTCGGATCGCCGGGCTGGTCAACAAGATTGGAGATTCGCCTTCTTGCGCGAACCTGTCGTAGCTCTGGCGCAAGGCCTGGATGAATTCCTGCAGACGGGTCGGGGCCATTGATAGCTGACGCTCGTCGCCCTGACCGACGATCGATTCGGCGAAGCTCTGCTCCCATGTCGGTGATAACGTGACCATCGGCACATAGCCTGAGTCCGACATGTTGGCCGAACTGATCTGGCGCGCCAGCCGGGCACGGACATGCTCGGTGATGAGAGTGATGTTGTTGGTGTAGCCACTTGCTTCGGCAATGCCTTCGAGAATTGTCGGCAGGTCGCGAATGGAAATACGCTCGGCCAGCAGGTTTTGCAGAACACGTTGGACGCCCGACATGCTGATCTGTGCGGGAATAAGGTCGGTGACGAGTTTCTGCTGTTCCTTCGGTAGATCGTCCAACAGCTTTTGCGTCTCGGCATAGGACAACAAGTCGGCCATGTTGTCCTTGATGACTTCGGTCAGGTGCGTCGTGATGACCGTTGCCGGGTCTACAACCGTATAGCCACGGAAAGAGGCTTCCTCGCGCACCGATTCATCAACCCACATCGCGGGCAATCCGAATGTTGGCTCGGTGGTATCTTCGCCGCTCAGCGTGATCGGCTCGCCGCGCGGGTCCATGATCAGGAGATGATTGGGTCGCAGGTCGCCGTATCCGGCCTCGGCCTCTTTGACACGAACGACATAGGTGTTCGCGGCCAATTGCATGTTGTCGAGAATGCGCACGGAGGGCATGACAAAGCCCACTTCGCTGGCAAGCTGGCGTCGCAGGGCCTTGATCTGGTCTGTCAGACGATAGCCACGGGTATCGTTGATCAGCGGTAGTAAGCCGTAGCCCAATTCAAGGCGCAGCTCGTCGAGCGCGAGGGCCGTGGCAATCGGTTCCTCTTCGGGCGCGGCTTCTACTGCCGTACGCTCGCGTTCCTCGGTTTCGGTCGCGCGGCGGTCGGCGTTGCGGCGCGCATAGAAGGCGAGGGTGCCTGTGCCCGCCGCGAGCAAGAAGAACGGCAGCATGGGCACGCCGGGCAAAAGCGCTAGGGCTGCCATCAAGAAGGATGCCATTCCCAGGGCTTTTGGGTAGCCGCTCAGCTGGCCGAAAAAGGCTTTGTCGGTCGAGCCTGTGACGCCCGATTTCGACACCAACAAACCGGCGGCGGTCGAAACGATGAGGGCAGGAATTTGGCTGACCAAGCCGTCGCCAATGGTCAGGGCGGTAAATGTCGCCGTTGCTTCCGCAAACGACATATCCCGCTGGCCGACGCCGATGATGATGCCGGCAATCAAATTGATAAAGACGATCAACAGGCCCGCGACCGCGTCACCACGGACGAACTTGGAGGCACCGTCCATCGCGCCAAAAAAGCTGCTCTCGTCTTCTAGGAGTTTACGTCGTGTCCGGGCCTCGACCTCATCGATCAAACCGCTCGAAAGGTCGGCGTCGATCGCCATTTGTTTGCCGGGCATAGCGTCCAAGCTGAACCGCGCCGCCACTTCCGCAATACGACCGGAACCGCGCGTAATAACGACGAAGTTCACGATGACCAATATCGAGAAGACAATCAAACCGACGATAAAGTTGTTGCCCATGATGAAGCCGCCAAAGGCTTCGATCACCTGACCCGCCGCACCCGTACCCTCGTGACCCTGCGTCAGGATCAACCTCGTCGAGGCAAGATTGAGCGCCAACCGCAACATCGTGGCAACCAACAGGATCGTGGGAAACGAGCTGAATTCCAGCGCGCGTCCGATGAATAGAACGTTCATCATGACGAGCACGGAAAACGTGATCGACAACGCAAGCGACACGTCCAGCAACCACCGCGGCATCGGCAAGATCAACGTCACTAGGATCAACATGATCCCAAACGCGAAGATCAGGTCCCCACGCACGAGCCGCGTGGATAGACCGCCGAAAAGGTCGCCTAAGCTCGGACCTGAAGGGGCGGCACCGCCCTCATCGCCGACCGTCGGGTCGAACGACTCGGTAATGGGCTCCCCGCCGGTCGCGACCAGCGCGTCCTGGGTTTCGTCGGTCATCTAGGGTGTGCCGCTTAAGCCGTTGCCGGCGCGCGGCCATGATCGCCGCCACCGGAGGGCGGCACCACGTCTAGCCCGTCTTCGTTGTACAGTTTGAGCTTGTTGCGCAGTGTTCGGATCGAAATTCCAAGAATCTTCGCGGCGTGCGTGCGATTGCCGAGACAGTGGTCCAGGGTATCGATGATCAGGTCGCGCTCAACTTCGGCCACGGTCTTGCCGACCAAGGGAACCCCGGCCGCACTTGCGGCGGCGGCCACGGCACCGCTGCCGATCTCACCCTGACCCGTCGAGAGCGCCTCGCCGTTTTGCAGCATGATCGCGTCGGTGTCGATTTCCTCGCCGGTCGCCAAAACGACGGCACGATGGATGGTGTTCTCTAACTCGCGCACATTGCCCGGCCATGGGTGGTTCATTAGGGCCTGCATGGCCTTTTCGGAAATGGTAAGCACCTCGACACCGTTGGCGGCCGAATAGCGGTCGACAAAATGGTGGCACAGTGCCTCCAAATCCGTCCGCCGCTCGCGCAGCGGGGGGATGCGGATGTTCAAGACGTTCAGTCGAAACAGCAAATCTTCCCGGAAATCGCCTTTCTTGACCGCGTCGTTGAGGTCACGGTTACTGGTTGCTAGTAGGCGTATATCAATCTTGATCGGACGTGTGCCCCCGACGCGGTCGATTTCGCGTTCTTGAATGGCCCGCAGCAGTTTGGCCTGAAGGCGAGGGTGAAGTTCGCTGATTTCGTCGAGCAACAACGTGCCGCCGTTGGCCTCCTCGAATTTGCCGATGCGTCGTGCGATGGCACCGGTGAACGAACCTTTTTCGTGGCCGAAGAGTTCGCTCTCCAGCAGATTTTCGGGAATAGCCGCGCAGTTCAGCGAGACAAACTGCTTTTCGGCCCGTTTGCTCTTACGGTGGATATAGCGTGCCATCACCTCTTTACCGGTGCCGGACTCGCCGGTGATGAGAACGCTCGCGTCGCTCGGTGCGATTTGGTCTGCAAGCTTGATGATCCGTTCCATCGAGGCATCGCCGTAGATCAGCGTGTGCGTCTCTTCCGAAACGGCTTCCAGAACAGCGGCGATGAGTTCGGCATCCGGTGGCAGCGGAATGTATTCCTTGGCGCCCGCCCGGATCGCATTCACCGCAATTTCTGCATCGGTGCCGATGCCGTAGGCGACGACCGGGGCGTTAATGCGTTCTTGGCGCATGGCTGCGATGAAGCCGGCGATATCAAGCTCTGCCGCCAGCATCAACAAATCGGCGCCACGACCGGACCGCAGCATACTAAGCGCGGACTCGGTATCCGGGACATGGGAGACTTTGGCGCCTCGGTCCATCGCGATCTTACTCGCGGCACCGATCTGCCCGTCCATGGTTCCAACAATTAGTAAGCGCATCTCAAAACTCCCTAGGTACCTACGAACGGTCCGTCTTAATGATTTCCGTCATGGTCACGCCCAGCCGCTCGTCCACGACGACGACCTCGCCACGGGCGACCAGGCGGTTGTTGACATAAATGTCGATAGCCTCGCCGACCTTGCGGTCTAACTCGACGACCGCACCGCGGCCCAGCTTGAGTAGCTGGCTGACCTCCATGCGGGTCTTGCCCAACACGGCCGAGACCTGAACCGGGACGTCGTACACGGCCTCTAGGTCGGTCGCTGTGCGGATGATCTCTTCCTCGGTCTCTTTGTTGCCGAGAACCGGTTCTTCCGCGCCCGCTGGGGCATCGGAGACCTCGATTTCGTCGAGTTCAAGGTCCGAGCGCTCGGCATTCTCGTCGGCGAGAGGTGCGTCGGTTTCTTGTTCCGGTTCGTCGTCTGTCATCGTGTCGGTCATTACGACCTCCTAGTTAGCGCAATGTGGCGCAGGCGGTGTCGGGCGCTCAGTCATAACGAACGCTCTTTGAGCCACCGACCGTCTTGATTTCGCCGACCTCTGGTGTGTCGGCCGCTTCGGGCAGCTCGTCCTTGGGGGCCGCTTCGCTGGTCTCGGGTGTTTCTTCGGCGTCGTAGCGCACGGCCTTGGGGCCACCGACCGATTTCACGCCGTCGCCTTCTTCGTCCGAGGCAGCGGGTGCGTCATCGTCGTAGCGGACGGTCTTCGAACCGCCAGTCTGCTTTATCCCGTCGTCTTCGGGCAGGGGTGTTGGGTCGTTGTCGGATTTTTCCTCATCGACCGGGAGCGCTGGCGCGGGCGGTTCCTCGATCGCGGCGAGATAGCGCGCAACCGCATCATCGATCCAAGTGTCGATATCGGTCATCACACGTTCGGCACCGCCATGAGCCCATTCGACCCGGCAATCAGCAGTCGCCAACTCCTCTGCGCCAAGAATGATTGTCTGGCCCGTGAACCCGGTTTTCTCGGCGATTGAACCGATGTGCGCCGTCAGCGCATCGACGAGGTCCGGCTTGACGCGAATTGTGATCTTCGAATCGCGTAGGGCTTCGTTCATGTGATTGAGCGTGTCGGCAATCATTTCTTCGGCAAACTCAAGCGGGTGCCGTTCGATCAATGCGCCGGCAAGCCGACGGCCAACCGAAAGCGCGAGACCGGTGGCTTCAAGCCGCGCCATGTCGATGTTGTTTGCCTCTGCCGATGCCAGCCGCGCGATTTGTTCGCTGATCTTGACGAGTTCCTGGGCGGCAAAGGCGGCGATCTCTTGATGCGCCTCGGCCATGCCGGCGGCATGACCCTCCGCGCGGCTCTCGTCGCGTGCCTGTTGCAGCGCGGCTTGCATTTCGTTTTCGGAATAGCGTGGGAGCGTGTTGGGATCGGGGGCCTCCTCGACCCCTTCTTTGTCCCAATCCTGGTCTTCGACATCGAATTCGTTGTCGAAGAGGAATTTCTCCATTTTCGCCATGGCAGTCACGGTCGGGTCCAGCCTACGCCGCTCGCCGCGCGGGGATCACAATATCACCACGATCTGCGAGCGATTTGGCGCGTTCGAGAATCTCTTGCTGAGCGGCATCAACCGCGCGGAGTTTGGTTGGGCCGGCGCGTTCGATCTCTTGCCGCAAAATTTTAGCGGCTCGCGGGGGCATATTGCTAATAATGAATTCCCGAACCGCGTCGCTGGCGCCTTTAAGCGCCGTTGCCACCGTTTCCGGGCTGATTCCATCGAATAGGCGCTGTACGTCGCGTCCACCGAGATCGCATAAACCGTCGAAACTCATGACCGACGATTTGATGAATTGGGCGGCGACCTTATCGGTCGCCTGGGCCGCACCGATGAACCGGCGGCTCGCCGGCTTTTCCATGTGGGCTAGGATTTTCTTCATGTGCGCCGGTCCAGGCTCCATACCGTGCAGTTCGAGATCCGCGCCGAGTTCTTCTTTGAGCGTTTCCTCGAGGTGGGCAAGGACCTCGCGTCGGATCGGCTCGGCTTGAGCAATTCGGGCGACGACCTCACCGGCAAAATCTTCGGGGAGCTGGCCGAGAACCCGTGCGGCGGCGTTGGGCAAGAGTTTGCGCATCACGACGGCGGCAGCCTGCGGGTGTTCGTTGACGAGGTAACCGCCCAGAACTTGGGGTGACACCCGTGCGAGTTTGTCCCAAATCGACAGGGTCGGCGTCGTGGGTGGCGCATCGGGGGCAACACGGGGCGAGGTCGGTGGTTGTTGAGCGACCGGGGCGGCCTGCTGCGAAAAGTCGTTGATCAAGGTTTCCACCATGCGGGCATCGACTTTTCCAATGCCGGCCATGGCCTGTGTCAGCACACCGAGTTCGTCCTCGTTGAGTTGGGGCAAAATCTTGGCGCTGCGTTGTTCACCCATTGTCAGCATGAGGATGGAGGCTTTTTCCGGACCCGATAGGGTGCGCGCCGGCGTCGGTGCAGGGGTGGTTTGAGCCATGGATTATTCCTCGTAGATCCAAGTGCGGAGAATGGCGAGCGCCTCGTCGGGATGCTTGTCGATGATCTCGCCGATTTTGCGCACCGAAGAGGCGCGAATCTGCCCCTCGACGGCACCAAGGCTGATCATCGGATCTTCTTCTTCCACCGGAAGCGCTGGACCCTCGGCAGAGGGGCCCTCCAACGCGCCCGCGCCGCCTTCGACACCGGGCAACGCCGGTTCCGGCTGCGGCTGCATGGCCGCGATCGAGCGACCGACTAGCGGGCGGAGCACCAGGAGGATGACGAGCACGGCGATGATCATGAACAGGAGGATCTCGGCGATTTGGAAGTAGTCCGATTTGGACAGCCCGAGGAAGCCGCCTTCCTCTTCGAATAGCGGCCTCTCAACATCGGCAAACCGCATGTTGACGACCTCAACCTGGTCGCCGCGCGATTCGTCGAACCCGACGGCGTTTCGAACCAAAGCGGCGAGCTGCTGCAGTTCTTCTTGCGTACGAGGCGCGTAAACCGGGGCACCGTTTTCACCAATGGTGCGCGCACCATCGACAAGGACTGCGACGGTTAAGCGTTCGACGGCGCCAAACTCCCGAACCCGAGTCGTAACGCTCTTCGAAATCTCAAAGTTCGTCGTCTCTTCGGTCCGTGAGTTCTGAGATGTACTGGACGCACCCGACGTATCTTGATCCGCTTCGGCTTCGGGTAGGTTATTTGCCACCGTGACCGGTGCATCATCGCGATCGACCGTCAGAGAGTTTTCGTCAACGGTTTGGGTCGAACGCACCACCTGCCCGTCAGGGTCGAACACTTCGTCATTCTCGGTAATCCGGTCGTAGTTCAGATCGACAGAGACCTCGGCGCGGACTAGGCCGATACCGACCGTACG
>CALJDF010000119.1 GCA_938023835.1 uncultured Alphaproteobacteria bacterium | reverse complement strand
GACGGGCAAACGGTCGAGGCCAATCTCGTGATTGCGGCCGATGGCGCCCGATCCCGCCTGCGCAGCGAGGCCGGCATTGAGACGAAGCGCTGGTCGTACGATCAAAAGGCGATCATTGCCACGGTCGAACACGAACGCCCGCACCGGGGTATTGCGCACGAACATTTCTTGCCTGCCGGACCGTTTGCCATCTTGCCCCTCAAGGGCAATCGCACGTCGCTGGTCTGGATCGAAAAGACCGCCGATGCCGAAGGTATAATGGGGCTCGAACGCGACGCCTTCGAAACCGAGATGCGGCGGCGTTACGGCGACTTCATGGGCGAGATCAGCGCTGCCGGACGGCGCTGGAGCTATCCGCTTCGCGTCTCGATCGCACACCGCTATGTATCATCTCGGTTGGCGTTGGTCGGCGATGCGGCCCACGCGATGCATCCCCTGGCGGGACAAAATCTCAATCTTGGGTATCGCGACGTGGCGGCCCTCGCCGAGGTCTTGATTGATTCGGCCCGCCTTGGTCTCGACATCGGTCAGGTCGATGTCTTGCGCCACTACGAATCGTGGCGCCGCTTCGACAACCTCACGATGCTCGCCGTTACCGACACCCTGAACCGTTTGTTCTCGAACGACATCAAGCCGTTCAAGCTGGCGCGTGGGGTCGGGCTCGCGGCCGTAGACCGTGTCCCACCCTTGAAAAAGTTCTTTATGTCTCACGCGCGCGGCACCGTCGGCACCAAACCGAAACTTCTCGAAGGGCAACCGCTCTAGCCGAGTTCGCGGGACGCGCCCTGCTCTTCGATCTGGGCGAGATAGCGTTCCCACCGTTGATCGAACTCGCGGCCCAGTTGGTAAAGATAAGCCCAGCTGTAGATCCCGGTGTCATGCCCGTCGTTGAATACGAGGCGCACGGCGTAGTGACCGACCGGTTCGACGGTATCGATGCCGACATAACGTTTGCCGGGCACCAGAACCTTTTGGTCGGGGGCATGGCCCTGTACTTCTGCCGAGGGACTTTCGACCCGTAGGTACTCTGCTGCCAACGTAAAGGCTTCTCCGCTCTCGAATGAGACCGTCAGCGTATTGTCGGCTTTCCGAAGTTTGATTTCGGTCGGCCGCGGCGTCGCGCTAGCCGTTGTCGTCATCCAGCCGGCGCGCTTCGTCGACCAGCATGATCGGGATGCCGTCACGAATCGGATAAGCAAGGTGTGCGGCGTCGCTGATCAGTTCTTGCCGATCGCGGTCGTAGCGCAACGGTTGTTTGGTCAACGGGCAAACCAGGATTTCCAGTAACTGCGGATCGACTTCGGGGGTGCTGTTCATGGCACGTTCCTATTGCAGCTTGCGGTCTTCGTCGTCGCCGGCATCGGCCGCCGCCATTTGTATCAGTGCGGTGATCAAGCGACCACGGTCGGTCGGCGTCTCGGCTTCAAGAATCGCTTGTTTCTCGCTGGGCTCGAAGGGGCATGTCATGGACAGTGAGCGAATCAGCGGCGCATCGTCAACCTTGTCGAGCGCTTCCCAATCGACATCGACTTTGAACTGCGTCAAGAAACCCTTGAGCGCCGGCATAAAGGTCGCGCGATCGATCAGCCCTTGGATATCGTCGCGATCTTCCGCCATGTCGCCCGCAAAACGCACGTAATCGACCACGACGCGACGATACTGAGTATCGGTAGATACCTCTTTGGTGACGTCGAAGCGGCAAACCCCGGTCAACGTGACGTAAAAGCGCCCGTCTTCCGATTCGCGAAACGATACGATACGTCCCAGGCATCCGACGCCGTACAACGTGGGGGCCCATTCGCTGTTGTTGGGGTCGCGCGGTTGCATGATGCCGATCATGCGGTCGGCCTTGAGGGCATCGCGGATCAGGTCGCGATAGCGTTCTTCGAAGAGGTGGAGCGGCAATTGGCCGCCCGGTAGCAGCAGCAATCCAGGCAGCGGAAAGACCGGGATGTTTTCCGGCAAATAGGCGAAGGCCGGCGTTTCGACGAAATGCGTCACGAAAACAAGAGAGCGGACAGCCGGCGCCGGCCGCTCTTTGTCAGGTCGTCGGTCGGACCCAGCGCTTCGAAGATCTTCAAGATTTGGTTCTTGGCGGCGCCGTCATTCCATTCGGCACCTTTCTTCAATATCTCTAACAGCTGGTTGATAGCGCCTTCGTTGTCTCCGTTGCCCATCAAAGCGATCGCCAAGTCGTAGCGGGCCTGATGATTGGTGGGGTCGGCCTCGACCGCGGCGCGGAGTTCTGCTGGATCGCCGGCATCACTGGCCTGTTCGGCCAACGCGAGCGCTGACCGTGCGGCGACGATGGCGGCATGGTCTTTGTGTTCTTCGGGCGCGAGGTCGAGGGTCTGCCGCGCGTGATCGAGGTCGCGATTCAGCACATAGCACCGGGTGAGCCCGCCAATGGCCTCGGGGTTGCCGGGGTCGGCTTGGACGACCTGGCCGTAGAGATTGCCCGCTGCGGCAACTTCACCTGCGTCGAGCGCGGCCTGGGCTGCTTCGAGCGCCTCGTCGATCGGCGAGGGGCCGATCCCACCGGCGAGCTTTTCCACGAACGCTTTGATCTGGCTCTCCGGTTGGGCGCCGACGAAGGCATCGACCGGCTGTCCTTGATGAAAAGCGAACACCGCGGGGATCGATTGGATGCGCAGCTGTTGGGCGATTTCCGGGCTGTCGTCGATATTGACCTTGACCAGCTTGACCTTGCCCTGCGCCGCTTTGACGACCTTTTCGATGATCGGCCCGAGTTGCTTGCAGGGCCCGCACCATGGAGCCCAAAAATCGACAATGACCGGAACCTCGTTGGAGGCCTCGATGACGTCCGCCATGAAGTTCTGGCTGTCGCTGTCTTTGATGAGGTCGGGGGCGGCGGCTGCGGCGCCGATCAAGGGTTCAACCATGGTGTGTCCGAGTGCTGGGTGTTGTGATGGGGCAGGCGGCCTGCCTCGCGTTGGCCCCAACATAAGCACTGCCCTGGCCAATTGCCATATGACGGCTAGATCAGGTCGTAGAAGTCCAAAATCAGCGGATCATGGCCGCAGGAGCGAATAAACCGGACCAAGTCGGCGGCTACGACGGCCGTCGTCGCGGTATTGGTCAGCGGGTGATAATTGAGCAGGTCGTGCTCCAGCATGGCTTTGTCCAGCACCACGCGGACGCGGCCAGTGGGATCGTTGATGAGCGCAAAGGGCGTGACCGAGCCGGGCTCGACGCCCAGAACCTCGCCCAAGAGTTCGGGTTTGCCGAACGAGAGCCGCGCCGCGCCGATGTTCTTCGGCAAGGTTTTGAGGTCCACGGGACGGTCTTCGAGCGCCACGACAAGCCAGAGCTGGTCTTTCTTGTCCTTGAGAAACAAGGATTTGCAGTGCCCGCCGGGCAACTGACCGCGCAACAGGCGGCTTTCCTCGACCGTGAACACCGCAGGGTGCCGGTGGGTGGTGTTTTCGATCCCGAGTTCCTGCAGTCGGTCGAACAGGTCTTTTTCGCTGGCGTGCCCCATGGTCTGCAACGATACCCGGGCAAGGGTGGTGCGGGCTAGAGCCTGGCGCGGCGCCGTCCCCGCAGCGTGCCGCAGGCCGCTTCTTGCCAAAACCCGGAGGTCGCGCTATGTGTCCCTTCCTCACGCGGGCGTAGCTCAGGGGTAGAGCGCAACCTTGCCAAGGTTGAAGTCGTGAGTTCGAATCTCATCGCCCGCTCCAGTTTCAAGATGTAGAAAGCCCGCGGCACCCCGCGGGCTTTCGCTTTTGTAGGCATCGCGCTTAGGCGGATTTCTGGACGGGCGGGAAGCGGCCACACATTGGAGTGCGCGCCGGATCCTCAAAACGCACTTTCCGAATGTCGATCTCAAACCTGAGCGCGTCCTTGTCCCCTCTGGCGCCGCAGAAGGGCGCGCCCATAGCTTTTACACGACCAATCGTTGCGTTATGTTCGAACAACCCTGCCCTTGCCGTGAACGCGTTGTTTGCGCCCTGCTGACCAAGTGAGGTCGGGCACGCAGGTTCCCGAATGGCCCTGAAAACATCTCTCGAAAGTGAATCGTGAAATCCACCAAAGCTAATCGTGGCCGCAACAAAGGCGCGTTCAAGGGCGGTGACCTGAACGACCGGTTGCAGAGCGCCTCCTCCGCCAAACAAGCCGTCCTCGAAAGATTCAAAGCGCGCACCGACCCCAACGACCCGGCGGTCGCCGCGCGCCGCGCCGAACGTCAAGCGCTTGCCGTTGCGCGAGACGAACGCAAAGCGGCTCGGGCGGCGGAAAAAGCTGCTCGTGAAGCGGAAGAAGCACGCCTCGCGGCCGAAGAAGAAGCACGCCGTGCCGCCGCAGAAGCGGAAGCCGCCGCCGAGCGTGACCGCCTCGCGGCCGAAAAAGCGGCCCAAGAGGCAGAAGACGCGCGCCTTGCTGCCGAAGAGGAAGAGCGGAACAAAATATCGGATGAAGAACTGAAGGCGCAGCAAAAGGCCGCGCGCGATCTTCGTTATGCCAAGCGCAAGGCGCGGCGGTAGTGCGCGCCGTCGGCGGGCCGACCCCCTCATCACAATGATCTCCGTGCCGCAGCCGCGGACGCCATGCGACGCGTATGATGGCTGATCTCACGACGCTGGTTGTCCTTGTCGGGCTTTTGCTTTTGCTCGGGGGTGGTGTGCTGTACGGCATGGCCCGACCTCGCCGCAACAAGGCCCGTCAATTGAGCCTCGGTCTGGCATTCGACCGTGCCCACCGAATAGGCAAAAACGGCTCAATGGGCGACTTCTAGAGCCACGCAGCGGCAACAGATCGTCAGGGCCCAAATAAACTTGAATGGCCCGTCCGACAGGCGTCGCAATGTTGTGTTGGCTCGAAGGTCGTCTCCACCACGGCGCGTTTCGGACTCATGATCGAGAGTCGCATGTCTACTTTGCTGCCCTTCCTGCGCTGGTCTCCTGCAGGTAGGCCGGGCATGATCCCATCGCGCGCTGCAACAGGGCAAAGGTTTGGTCCGCGGGGTCGCAGACTGATAGCGTAGCGGTCAAACCAGATGAGGGGAGGCTGGCATGGGGATCGAACCCGCGCATCCGACGATTCGGCGCCACTTCGTGACGGTGAACGGCGAACGCCAAGTGCACTATCGCCGGGCCGGCAAGGGCCCTGTCGTCGTCTTACTACACCAATCGCCGACCTCGAGCCGCGAGCATATTCCGCTCATCGAACGCTTGATGAACGAGTTCACCGTGATCGCCCCGGACACGCCGGGCAACGGGCTGTCCGATCCCTTGCCGGGCGACCAACCGCTGGCCGAAGAGTACGCCCACGCTTTGGCGCAAACGTTGGAGGCGCTGGGGATCGAACGTTGCGGGGTCTTCGGCACCCATACCGGCGGCGTGACCGCAACCGAGTTCGGACGTCTTTATCCCGAGCGCGCCAGCGTCGTGATCGTCGACGGGATTACCTGTTGGACCGAAGCCGAACGTGCGGATGCGTTGGAGAATTACTTCACGCCGTTTGCACCGCGCTGGGACGGCAGCCATCTCACGTGGTTGTGGTCGCGGATGCGCGAGCAAACCATTTTCTTTCCCTGGTACTCCAAGACCCTCGCGGCGCGGCTTGATTACGATCTGCCGTCGCCCGACCGTCTACACAATGGGTTGCTTGAATTCCTCCGCGCCGGCGACGAATACCGCAAGCCCTACAAGGCCGCGTTCATTTTCAAAGGGGAAGAGTCGATCCCGGCGCTAACCTGCCCGACACACCTGATGGCCATCGCGCCCGACGTATTGTTCGGTCACTTCGATCGATTGCCGCCGCTGCCCGACAACATCAAGGTCGAACGCTTTGGCAACAGCCGGACCAAGCTTCTCGACAGGGCTGTCGAGGTCCTGCGGCAATATCCGGGGCAACCGTCGCTCGGCGGGCCGGAGGCGCCCAAGCCGACGGCAGGGCGGACCTGGCAAGACTATGAAACCGTCGATGGCGGGCAGCTACACATGCGGCGAAGCGGCGGGGCCGGCCGGCCGGTACTGGTGCAGCACGATGCGGCCAGCGACAACAACGTGGTGCGACTGGCCGCCGAAGGGTTTGTTGGCAAACGCCCGGTGATTGCGTTTGATCTGCCGGGCAACGGCGAATCCGACAACACCATCGGCACCGACAAGGACGCCATCACCTGTACGACTTATGCCGAGGTGACGCGCCAAGCGTTGGCCTCGATGGGGCTCGATGCGGTGGACTATGTCGGCACCTGGGGGTCGGGGTTTACCGGCTTGGAATTGGCCAAGATGCAACCGGGGTTGGTCGACCACTTGGTCATCGCCCATCCTATCTATCACCCCGAGTCGTTGCGCCGCGAGCTGCTCGAAAACTACACGCCGGAACTCAAGACCGACTGGTGGGGTGGTTATCTCTTGATGGCCTGGCACGCGATGCGGGACCAAGGGCTGTTTTGGCCTTGGTACAATCGAACACGCGAGGGCGTTTTGCCGCGCGAACCCTATGTCGATACCGCCATGGTGCATCGCCGCGTGGTCTCGCTGCTCAAGTGCTGGAACATGTGGCAAGCGCATTACGGCGCGCACTGGAAGTACGATGCCCATACCGAATTGGGTAAAGCGCCCGTCCCTGTCGTGCTGGCATCGGCACCCGATCATCCCGGCACCGCCGAGGCGCTTAAGGATCACAGCGCCTTGCAGCGCGCGACCATCACGACCGATATGACGGCATGGTCGGATGCGCTATTGCCGTTCTTGGAGAGTTAGGCATGGGAACCGAGGCACCGATCGACGGCGTGCGGCGGCATTTCGTCACGATCGACGGGACGCGCCAGATTCATTATCGGCGGGCCGGCAAGGGGCCGCCTGTGTTGCTGTTGCACCAATCGCCTAAGTCGTCGCGCGAACATCTGCCGTTGATGCAACACTTGATGGACCGCTTTACGTGCATCGCGCCGGATACGCCGGGCAACGGCAATTCCGATCCGCTGGCCCTGTCCGACCCGGAGATGGCGGATTACGGCGACAACATCGCGGCGTTTCTCGACGCGCTGGGGATCGACAAGATCGCGGTTTATGGATTTCACACCGGTGCGTCCGTGGGGGCGGCTTTTGCCGCGCGTCATCCCGACCGGGTGCACATCGCGATTCTCAACGGCCTAGTGACCCTCAATGCCGAGGAACGCGCCGACCTCTTGGCCAATTATCTAACCCCGTTTGAACCGCAATGGGACGGCAGCCACCTGACTTGGTTGTGGGCGCGTTTGCGCGAACAAACGATCTTCTTTCCCTGGTACCGACCCTCACTTGCCGGACGGATGCAGGGGCCGGTGCCGGCACCCGAGGTCTTGCATGACGGGGTGATCGAATTCCTCCGCTCGGGCGATCACTATCGCGGGCCCTATGGGGCGGCGTTCAAACTCGACGGCGCGGCGATGGTCGCGGCCATGAAAAGCCCGGCTATTATCTGTGCCTCTGACTGGGACCCGACATCGAACTACCTCGATCGTCTGCCGGCGACGATGCCGGACGGCGTGCGGGTCGAGCGGCTCGGCGATCGACGCGGTGAATCGGTCTACGCCTGGGTCGCAGAGGTATTGGCGGATCACGCGAAGGGTGCCGCGCCGGCGCCGGTCGCGCCTTCGGCGATTGCCGATGGGACGTGGCAGGACTTTGCCGATGTCGAAGGCGGCCAGCTCCACGTCCGGCGCACCGATGGGCCGGGCCGACCGCTCTTGGTTCAGCATGATGCGGCCAGCGACAATCGCATTGTTCACCGCGTGACGCAGTCGCTTGCCGGCAAGCGACCCGCGCTCGCAATCGATCTGCCCGGCAACGGCGAATCCGACAACACGATTGGCGAAGACGTGACGGTCGCGCGCCACGCCGATGTTCTGGCGCAAGCGCTCGATGCGCTCGGTCTTAAGACGGTGGACTTTTACGGCATGTGGGGTGGCGGTCTTCCGGGACTCGATCTCGCGGTACGGCAGCCCAAGCGTATCAATCGATTGGTCATGTCGAACGTCCTGTATTTCGCGCCGGACGACGCGGCCGATTACTTCCAGAACTACACCTTTCCCATCGAGGTCGATTGGTTCGGCGGCCATCTCATCAAGTGCTGGATCGCGATGCGCGACCAGGGCTTGTTCTGGCCGTGGTATCGGCGCACGCGCGATGGGATCATTCGGCAAGAGCCCTTTGTCGATACCGAGATGGTGCATAACCGCGTGGTGTCGATGCTCAAGGCCGGCAACATGTGGCGCCATGCCTACCGCGCGCACTTTTCCTACCCGACGGGCGAGATGTTGGGGAAGAACACCCGACCGACCTTGCTGGGCTCACCGATGTGGGATCCCAATCACCCCCACGGGGTCGCCGCGCATGCCGCCTATCCAAGCACCCAGTGGCAGGACCTACCGCCCGATATGGCGGATTGGGCGCCGTCGTTCTTGCCGTTCCTCGACGGCTAGCGACGACCGGCCCGTTCCCCTCAAGGTTGCATCGATCCCGACTTTCGATCCAAAGTAGAAACGCGATGGGGCGGGGCCACCGCCTCGTGGGGAGTCTGACGGGTTGAATATGGCTGCACCAGGTGCGGGTGGTAGCCCTCTCAGCATTGCCGTTATTGGCGTCGACAACATGGCCGAGTCCCTTGGGTTCTACCAAGGGATCGTGGGCATGGACGTGATCGGTGAGGAGACGCTGCGGGGGTTGCGGTTTGCGGGGCATTGGAGAATGCCACCGGAGACGCGTGTCCAAGCGGTGTTGTTGCAGGCCGGCGAGTCCCCGGTCGGGCGGATCATGTTGATGGGCTTTGTCGACCCCCGTCGAGAGCGCATTCGGGCGCGCCGCGAACGCCACATGATCGGGTTTATGAACCTCAATTTCTACGTCGCGGACATCAACGCCGCCCATCGCGACCTCTCGGCGAAGGGGTACGAGTTTTGGTGGCCGCCGAGGCAGCACACGCTGAGTGCGGGCGTCGGGCAAGAGACCGGCGCGCTTCTAGAGGGCCCGGACGGTGTCATCGTCAATTTGGTTCAACTGGATACGACCGAAAAGTCGACGCGAACCGGCCAGATGCGAAAATATTTCTTGGAGCACGGCGTGACGCGGACGGGCTATTCGCCTGTGGTCACGTCGGCGCATGGCGTGCATTCGCGAGACAAAGCGGTGCCGATCTACCGCGATCTCTTGGGCATGGATGTTGTCATCGATGAACCGCTTGGTAGCGCCGAGGAACGAACCCACTGGACCTTCCTGCAGGGCGACCATCACTTCGGTAAGGTCGCTCTCGGACAGCCGCTGAACTACAACGCGGAAGACCTCACACCGTTCGCGACCGCGCCGAATATCGGGTATCTGGCACAGGCGTTCGAAGTGCCGAGTGTCGAAGAGGCGCAAACCTATTGCCGCGATTCCGGCATCGAAATCTATTCGCCGCCGGACGAAATCGATTTGCCGGGACTAGGCCGGCGGCAGTGCATGCTTGTCCGAAACCCCGGTTCGGGCGCCCTCATGCAATTCTTCGAGGCGGGTTAGGGCCCGTAGGGATCGCGCCGCTCAGCGTGGGGGCCGCTTCACACCGTGACCCGGTACCGGAACGGGACCAAGCTGGTCGCAGCCGGCCTTCCATCGGGCCGCCACCTCGCCGAGATAGCGCCCAAACAGGCGCGCCGTTTCACGATCCGTTTCGGGTGGCGTGCGATCGGGCGGTTCGTCGATATTGGCTTGGCTCATCAAGCCAAGGTAGCCGGCGAGCCGGTTCAGGTCGTTCTCGCTTCCTTCGCTTGAAAAGTGCCCGCCGAGCAGATGCAGGGGCACCCAGGTCATGCCCATTTGGGCGGCAAACACGACCAAACGCTGCAAGGTGTGGAATTTGTCGCCGCCTCGACCGGCGGAACACGTGAAGCCTGCCGCGAGTTTTCCCGTCCAGTGGCGGTCGAGCCAAACCGGTCCGGACGTCTTTTCGATGAAGGCCTGCATTTCGGCGGAAACGCCGCCGATGTGGGTGGGCGTGCCAAAGATCAAAAGATCGGAAGCGCGGAGACGATCCCATGCGTCATCGACCGCATCGACCGAGACCATGGCCACGTCGTTGTCCGGCAGTGCCTTCAGGCCGTCGACGATACACTGGCCGATCGCACGGGTGTGCCCGTCGACGGACTGATAGACCATCGTCGTGATCGTCATGGCGTGCCCACGGTAGTGTCGGCCGCCGTGTCAGAGGGCACGGCGGCCGGTGTAGTCGCTATTCGGACTTCTTGAGTTCAAACCAGCGCAACTGGTTATCCGGGTGATAGGTGATCCCGGAAATCGTGTCACGCGTCGCAACGAACGATTTGTACTCAACG
>CALJDF010000118.1 GCA_938023835.1 uncultured Alphaproteobacteria bacterium | reverse complement strand
ATCAGGTAGTTGAAGTTGCGGTAGTCGTTGGCAGTCCAGATTTGTTCGACAATCACGGGTGCGTCCTTTCGATTTGGACGCACCTTACCGCGCGGCGCGGGGCGGGTGAAATCGCTACTGCGCGAGCTTTGCCTTTTGGCCCGGCCAGTTGGCGTCGGCCTTTTGGATGTTGCCCGGGATATCGGCGCGCCACCACAAATGCACAGCCTGGGAATTGTTGAGGTAGAGCTTGCCGTCGACCACCTTCCAGGCGGTGGGCGTGATATCGGCGACGTAATCGCGCGACATCGCGTAGGAGCAATAGCCGCCGTATTGCGGCGCGAATTTCTCGGGCTCGGCGGCAAAGGCTTCGCGATTGGCGGCGGTCGCGAAGAGCCATTTCACGCCGCTCCACATATTACTGAGCTCTTCGGCGCCTTTTACGGCGTCGCTTTGGGTGAAATAGGCGACCGGGTCGTAGCCCTTGATCGCGGCGCCCTGACTCTGATTGAACACGGTGCCGTCGGCAAAGGCATTGGCCGCGCCGAGCAGGGTCAAGAACACGACGGCGCAAACGGCGGCAAATCGGGACAGGACGGTCATGGAACGCTCCATTTTTCTCTCAATCTCCCATTTAGGGGGAGAATCTCACAAGACAATCACGGGCGGTGCGGTGGCCTAGAGCCCTCCCGAAATGTTGATGACGGCGCCCGAGGTGTAGCCCGCTTCGGGCGACGCCAAGTGGCCGATGAGGGCCGCGACTTCTTCGGGCTCGCCGAGGCGGCCCAACGGAATGGCGGCCATCGACTCTTTCATGCGCTCGGGCGGATGGGCATCGAGCATGGGCGTATCGATCGGCCCCGGCGCAATGCAGTTGGCGGTGATGCGGCGCGGTCCCCAGTCGCGCGCGATTTTCTTGGTAAAGGCCTCGATACCGCCCTTCGAGGCGCTGTAGGCCGGGCCGGTGACCTTGCTTGCGGCATGGCCCGCCATCGAGCCCAGAATGACGACACGGCCACCGTCAACGAGCCAGGTGTCTGCCTGCTGGACGCAGGCGAACATGCCCGTGAGGTTGATCGCCATGATCTCGTTCCACAGGTCGAGCGTGGTGGTTTCGAGACGCTTGTTGTCGACCACACCGGAGAGGTGCACATAGGCGTCAAGCCGGTCGACCGCTTTGCGCGCATTGGCGAAGACGTTCGGCACGCTGGCCGGGTCGCGTAGGTCGATGTGATGGGCAATGCCGCCGTGCGCCGCGGCCAAGTCATCGACGCCGGACTCCTTGGTGTCGATGAGGACCAAGGGCGCATAGCCTTGTTCGGCGAGCAACGCCGTGGTCGCCCGCCCGATGCCGCCGCCCGCGCCAACGATGCACGCACTTCGCTGTCTTTTTGCCATCATGTCGATCCCCGGTGGTGCCAAACGATGAAGAGTTGAGGCCTAATATAAACGCAGAATTTCAGGAGCGGCGCCATGGCAGCGACATTCGACGGATTTCCCAAAACCGCGACCAAGTTTCTCAAAGGACTGGAGAAGAACAACAACAAGGCGTGGTTCGATGAAAACCGCGCCGATTACGAGAAAGGTTTGCTGGAACCGTGCAAGGACTTCGTCGTGGCGATGGGGCCGAAACTGGCCAAGATCTCGCCCGACATCCATGCCGAACCGAAGGTCAACGGCTCGATCATGCGGATCAACCGCGACACCCGGTTCTCGAAGGACAAGACGCCGTACAAAACCTACATGGGGCTGTGGTTCTGGCAGGGTGCCGGACGGTCGCGCGAATGTCCGGGGTTCTACTTCGGCCTTAGCGGCGAGTCGATCACGCTGGGCGCCGGGATGCATATGTTCGGACCCAAGCAGTTGGCGGCGTATCGCGCCGCGTTGGTCCATCCCAAGAAGGGACCGGCGGGGCGCAAGGCCTACGACAAGACCGCCAAGCTGAAGGGCATCGACATCGGCGGCAACCATTACAAGAAAGTGCCGCGTGGTTTCGACGCCGAGCATGCCAATGCCGATTTGCTGCGGCACAACGCGTTGTATTTCGGCTTTACCACCAAGGTGCCCAAAGAGATGTACGGCGCGGGTGCAACCGACTATTGCATCAAGACCCACAAACAAGTGTGGCCGTTGCAGCAGTGGTTGGTTGAGGCAATCGGTTGAGGGGCGCTAGCCCACCGTTGCACTGACCTCGCCCAAGGCGCCGCAATCGACGGTGACCACGTCGCCGGCGGCGAGCGGGACAAAGCCGGTGCAGGTGCCGGTGGTGATGATCTCGCCGGCATTGAGAGTACGGCCTTGGCCGCATCGTTCGTTGACGAACCAAGTGAGCGCCGTGAGCGGCCCGCCCAGCGCTGCGGCGCCGTTGCCCTTTCCTTTTTCAGTCCCATTGACGCTGAGGGTTGCGGTTTGATGGGCGAGATCGAGACCCCGCCAATCGGTGATGCGCGGCCCGGCGATGAAGGCGGCGTTGGCGGCATCATCGGCGATGAGGTGGCGGGGGTCGGCGTTGAGGACCCCACCGGTCAGACGGGTGCCGGCGATCTCAAGGGCAGGACAGACCGCCGCAACGGCAGCGGCAACCTCGTCCTCGGTATAGGGCGCGGTACGCGGTGTGAGGTCATCGCCCATCACAAAAGCGAACTCGCCCTCGCCGCCCGGACCAAATGACGAGACGCCGGAAACCGTGACGCCGGTGTCGAAGCAATGGGGCGCGAGCAACGGGCCGTAGAAGGGCCCCTTTAGGCCAAGCGCCTTTTGAGACGCCGCGCTGGTCGCGCCAAGCTTCCAGCCCACGACCGCGGCACCCGACAACGTGGCCATCGCGGTTTGCAGCGCATAGGCGGCGTCCTGATCTGAGATGGCGCCGAGG
Organism: uncultured Alphaproteobacteria bacterium; assembly: GCA_938023835.1. Classification (GTDB taxonomy): domain Bacteria; phylum Pseudomonadota; class Alphaproteobacteria; order SHVP01; family SHVP01; genus CALJDF01. The sequence goes on along the minus strand of CALJDF010000118.1, from coordinate 12,614 downwards.
GCGTCCGCGCTGACGGTGCGGCCCGTCTGGCGTGCCTCCCACAAGAGCTGCGCGATATCGGGGGCCACGGTCAGGCTTTCGCGTAAGGGTTCTCAAGAGCCGCCACGAGATCGGTCATGACCGTGCGGAACTGCGCCTCGTCCCCGCCCATCAGAATGGCGTCCTCGAGCGCGTCTTGCGCAAGCTGGCGGATCTCTTCGATGTTCTCGTCGAGGACTTTAATTTTTTCGACGCAACTCAGCGCCTTGCCGTCGGGATCAAGCCAGGTGGGCGGGGTGAAGGCGGTCTCGCGCATCGCGTCTCCTTGGCCCCCGAATGGCGAGGGCAGTGCCTTCAATCTATGGGCTTCGCCGGTGGTTTTCCAGGGGTCGGGCGGTGGGCGGGCGTGTCCTTGAGTGACTCGGCGGAATCCGCGTATCGTGCGCCGCCTTACCCAAGGAGCGATATGACCATGGCCGACACCCTCAATAAACGGCTGAAAACCTTGCTGAACAAGCGTGCCGCGGCGGTGGTACCGGGGGCTTTCAATGCGCTGGCCGCCAAGATGATCGCCGACCAGGGCTTTCCCGCGGTTTACGTCTCGGGCGCCGGGGTGACCAACGCCTATTTGGGTATTCCGGATTTGGGGCTGATTTCACTGAGCGAACTGGCCGACAACGTGGCGGCAATGCGCGATGTGGTCGATATCCCGATCGTATCGGACGCCGATACGGGCTTTGGCAACGCGGTCAACGTGACGCGCACCGTGAAGGTTCTGGAGCGCGCCGGGGCCAACGGTATCCAGTTGGAAGATCAGGTGTTTCCGAAAAAATGCGGACACTTTTCTGGCAAGGCGGTGATCCCGGCCGACGAAGCGATCCAGAAAATCCGCGCTGCCGTGGATGCCCGGCAAGACGACGATTTCGTCATTGTGGCACGCACCGATGCGCGTTCGGTCCTCGGGTTCGAGGCCGCGCTGGAACGCGCGCACGGGTTTATCGAAGCGGGCGCCGACGTGACCTTTGTCGAGGCGCCCGAATCGATCGGAGAGATCGAGCAAATCGCCAAGCTGCCGGTGCCGCAATTGATTAATCTGGTGTTCGGCGGCAAAACGCCGGTGCTGGAGCAGGCCGAGTTGAAGCGGATGGGGTATGGCATGGTGCTGTATGCCAACGCGCCGCTGCAGGCCGCGATGCTGGCACTGCGCAATACCTTGGCGCACCTGAAAGAGCACGGCTCGACCAACGGGTGGGACGAGAACCTGTTGCCGTTCTCGGAACGTCAAGTTGTGGTCGACAAAGAAAGCTTCGACGCGATCGAACAAAAATACGCCGCCGCCGAATAGGCGCGAGCTTTAGGGGAGGAAAAGCCGATGCGACCGTGGGACGGCATCATCAGCGAGGACGAGCAAAAGGCCTATCGCGCGGCCGGGTTCGGCAAGCCGACCGGGATGGGGACGCGCCCGGCGTTGTTGATCATCGACGTGCAGTACCGCACCACCGGCACGGTGGAGAAGCCGTTTTGGGAAGCCATCAAAGAATTTCCGACCAGCTGCGGCGACGTGGCGTGGAACGTGGTGCGCAACATCCAACCGATCCTGGCACTGTTCCGCGACAAGAATTGGCCGGTGCTGTACCCGCATGTCGCGCCCAAGAAAGCCTATGACGGCGGCCGGTTGGCGGCGAAAGTACCGAGCATCATGACGATCCCCGAAAAGGGCTATGAGTTCGTCGAGGAAGTGGCGCCCGTGGACGGCGACATCTTGGTGCCCAAGAAACAACCGAGCGCGTTTTTCGGCACCGCGTTGACCTCGCACCTGATCGATGTCGATGCCGATACGTTGGTGGTGACGGGCTGCACCACATCGGGGTGCGTGCGTAGCTCGGTGGTCGATGCGTTTGCTTACAACTTCCGCATTGCGGTACCGGAGGACGGGGTCTACGACCGCAGCAAGGTCTCGCACGCCGTCAACCTGTTCGATATGTCGGAGAAGTATGCCGACGTCATGCCGTCCGCCGACCTACTCAAAAATCTATCCGACATTCCGGCACGGAAGGCCGCCACATGATCGATTTCTACGGTTTCAATACCGCGAATGGCCAAAAGGTCGCGGTCATGTTGGAAGAGACCGGCCTGCCCTACACGTTCAAGTACCTAGACATGATGAAGGGCGCGCATCTGTCGGACGAGTACAAGGCGATCAATCCGATCGGCAAAATGCCAACTATCGTGGATCAAGACGGGCCGGGCGGCGAACCTTTGGCGCTATTCGAAACGCTGGCGATCTCGGTCTATCTGGCCGAGAAATCGGGCAAGCTGTGGCCGACCGATCCGCGCGAACGGGCCTTGGCAATGGAATGGGCGACGGTGTCGCCGGCAAACCTCAACCCTTCTTTCAATGTGCATTACGTTTTGGGCAACCGGATGGAGGGCAACCATAAGGAAGTTCGGGAGTACTTCACCGGCCAAGTCCATCGGATCATGGCGGTGTTCGAGCAACGCTTGGACGAGGTGCCGTATTTGGCCGGTGAGACCTATACCTATGCCGACGTGCAGCTGTGCCCCGTGGCGGTGATTTCGGGTCCGGCCATGGACGGCGGGTTGACCCCCTACCCCAATGTGCGCGCCTGGGCCGAAAAGATCGGCGCCCGGCCGGCCGTGAAAAAGGGCATGACAGTCATTGCAGACGGAACGCCGAAATCATGATCGACCTTTACACCGTGCCGACGGCCAACGGACAACGCGCGTCGATCATGCTGGAAGAGGTGGAACTGCCCTACAACGTGCATGTCATCGATTTTGCGAGTGCCGGTCACCAGGCGCCGGATTTCTTGGCGATCAACCCGTTGGGCATGGCGCCCGCGCTGATCGACCATGACGGACCGGACGGCCAAGCGGTGAACCTCTTCGAGACCTTGGCGATTTGCTACTACCTTGCGGAAAAGACCGGCCAGCTGATGCCGCAGGGCGGCGTTGCCCGGGTCGAAGCGCACAAATGGGCGGTCATGGTCGCCGCCGATCTGGGTCCTGCTTTCGCGGGCCAGTATTACTTCAAGGTGCAAGTGCAACCGCCCCAGCCCTATAGCGTCGAGTTGTACGAGACGCGGGCGAAACGATTCCTCAAGGCGATGGACGACCGCTTGGCGGACACCGAATTCCTCGCCGGCGACACCTACACGATCGCCGATGTCATGGCCTATCCCAGCGCGACCTCGTCGGCGGGACGGATGGACGAGGGCATTGCCGAATTCTCCAATGTGGTTCGCTGGGTCGACACCGTCGGCAACCGGACCGCCGTCCAGAAGGTTATGGCGGTTCCCGCCTAGAGATTTATGAGCGCATCTAATGCCGGGCCTCTGTCGGGCTGGAAAATCATCGACATGTCGCGCGTACTGGGCGGCCCCTATTGCACGCAATTGCTGGGTGACCTCGGCGCCGACGTGATCAAGATCGAACCGCCGCAAGGCGACGAGACCCGCGACTGGGGTCCGCCGTTCGACGATGCCGGTGAGGCCGCCTATTTCATGGGGGTCAACCGCAACAAGAAAAGCGTGGCGCTGGATATTCGCGCGCCCGAAGGCCGCGACGTGCTGTTGCGCTTACTGGAGAATGCCGACGCCCTGGTGGAGAACTTCAAAACCGGGTCGCTCGAGAAATGGGACTTGGGCTACGACGACGTCCTGAAGGAAAAGTTCCCGCGGCTGATCCATTGTCGGGTCACTGGCTTCGGCGGCGACGGCCCACTGGGTGGGTTCCCAGGCTATGACGCGGTGCTGCAAGCCATGTGCGGCTGGTTCACCGTGAACGGCCCGCCCGAGGGCAGCGGCGTGCGGATCGGCATTCCGTTGGTCGATATCGGCACCGGCCTGTTTGCCGCTAACGCCATTTTGGCGGCTGGTTTGGAACGCGAGAAATCGGGCCAGGGCCAGTCGGTCGAAGCAAGCCTGTTCGACACCGGGATTGCGTTTCAACATCCCCACGCGCCGAACTGGTTTCTCTCCGGCAAGCCGCCGGTGCGGGTGGGGAATGCCCATACCAACATCGCGCCCTATGACGCCTTCCCGAGCAAGACGGTGGATATCTACTTGTCGGTCGGCAACAACGGGCAATTCAGTCGGCTGTGTACGGCGCTGGGGGCGCCGGCGCTGATCGACGATCCGCGCTTCGCCAACAACGCCGAGCGGGTGCAGAACAAGCCTGCGTTGCGCGAAGCCTTGGTCGGGTTGTTGGCCGACAAGGACGGCGAGGCGCTTTGCCTGGATTTGTTGAAGCAAGGCGTGCCGGCCGGTCCCATCCTGGGGATGGAAGGCATCTTGAACCACCCGCACACCAAGCACCGTGAGATGGTGATCGAGAAGGACGGTTACCGCGGTGTGGGGATTCCGATCAAGTTCAGCCGGACGCCAGGCACGATCCGCAAACGCCCGCCGATGTTTGGCGAAGACGATCGCGATGTGTTGCGCGATGCAGGTTTCGACGACGGCGAGATCGATCGCTTCGTCGAAGCCGGTGTGGTGCTGGAACAACGCCGCAAAGCGAAATAGGGTCGGGTGATGGCGCGTTTTGAAGATTGCCTCTACGCCGACGAAAAGCTGGACCGCAAACTGGGGTTCCCCCGCTTCGTCAAAGCGCAGGGCATGCTGTACATGTCGGGCATGCTGTCGGCGGACGAGAACTTCGACCTGGTCGGCGCCAACGATATGGAAGCGCAGATCGCCCGCGTTTATACTCGGCTGGAAGCGGCGCTCGCGACGCAGGGTGCCGCGTTGCAGCACGTGGTCAGCGAAATCCTGTTTACGACCGACCTCGAGGCCTTGAGCGCCGCCGCACACGTACGCCGCACGTTCTGCGACCGCCATGAGGCGTCGATCCCGGCGTCAACCGCCGTTCAAGTTGCCGCGCTGGCGCTACCCGGCGCGATGTTGGAAATTCACCCCACCGCGGTGGCGCCATGAGCCTGTATCGTCCTTGGCTCGCAGCCCTGGCTCTACTGGCGGTGTTTTGGAGCCAACCTGTTCTTGCCGCATCCAAAAGCAGCGATGAAGAAATTCCGGTCGTGCGGTTCATCGATCTCGGGCCGCTAAGCGCCGCTGTCCTCAGTCGCAATCGGGTACGCGGACTGGTTACCGTTCAGGTCACCATCGAGATTCTAAAACCCGAAGCGGCGCCCGAAGTGCAAGGCAAGATCCCACGGGTTCAGGCTGCGTGGTTTAACGTCTATCAGCGGCACATCGGGCAGCTATCAAGTTTGTCCGAACGCTTGGATCTTGAGACCATGATCGGCGACATGCGCCGGGCCAGCGACATCGTCATCGGCAAGAACGCTATTCGCCCACTGATTCAGAACGTTGAGTATTCGCGCAAGCGCGCGTCTGTCGCCAACCACTGATCGAGAAAACCGTCGAGCCAACGGCGAACCTTGCGGTCATGTGCATCGCGCGTGGCCTTCATTTGATCGACCGGCTGCGCGCCCGGCACCTCGCGCTTATGCGCAAACCCCGACCAAAGCTCCATCGTGCTGGGCGTGAGCTCGGGGTGAAACTGAATTCCGTAGGCCGATCGACCATACCGAAATGCCTGATTGGCAAAGCGCTCGCCGGTGGCGAGAACGGTCGCGCTGTCGGGCACCTCGTACCCGTCTTTGTGCCATTGATAGGCATGAACGACATCGGCATCGCCGAAGATTTCCGAACCCGCGTCGGTCGGGAAGACCGGGAAGTAGCCAACCTCGAACAGCCCCTCAGGATGCGTGTGGACGCGGCCGCCCAACACCTGGGCCAGCATCTGGCAGCCCAGGCAAATGCCGAGGAACGGCACATCTGAGTCGAGAACGGTTGGGAACCAATCGAGTTCTTGGCGAATGAAATCGAATTTTTCGTATTCGTAGGCGCTTTGCGGGCCGCCAAACACGACGACACCGGCGTAATCGTCGAGCCGTTCGGGCAGTGCATGACCGATACAGGGCCGGCGGATGTCGAGCGTGTAGCCTTTGCGTTTGAGAAACCGCCCGACCCGCCGGGTGCGGGAATGTTTTTGGTGAACGATGCAAAGAATACGGTCGGGCATGGCCGCGAAAGCTAGCCCTCGGCGCGGAGGTCTGCAATCCTTAGCCGCATGAACAGGGGCTATCGGTGGTGGGGCGCCCTTGCCGCACTGGCGCTGGGGGCATGTGCGGGTGGCAGTGTTGCGGCCGAACCGCCGCCGGTCGTGCAAAAAGCGGCCGTGAGTTGCCCGGTGAACGGGCGCGCGCCGATGGGCTTTGCGCTTTATCCCGGTCGGCTGATGGCGCTGGCTAGCGGACGTAAGCGTGTCGAACCCTACGTCCGGGCCGTGACGGCGCGGACCGATCTGCTGTCGTTTCATTGGGACAATAACGTGCCGTGGGCATTGCTGGACGCCCGCGGCAGCGACTTGGATCGCTGCACCCCGCGGCGCAAATTGCGCAAATCGCACGAGCGCCAGCAGGCGTTCTTCGACGATGCGTTGATGACGATGAACGCACCCGGCGTGGTGCGCTATGTCGCGATCAACCCGCTCGACATCCAACGCAAAGGCGTGTCGGTGAGTTTTGAATCGCAGCAAGGGGTGTGCAGCGCCCGACCGCCGGGCACTGATTTCGCACACCCTGCGGTGCGGCGGCTTTACCTTGACTTCGTGCGCTACGCCGTCACCAAATTTCGCCCGGCCTATTTTTCGCCGGGCATCGAGATCAACATGTATGCCGCCGAGCGCCCCGACGACGTCGCCAACCTTGTGTCGTTGATGGCCGAAGCCCACGCCGTGGTGCGGGAGATCGATCCGGCGATCATCGTTGCGCCGTCGATCCAGTGGCAGTTCTTCAAACGCGATTGGTAAGATGCGGCGGTGCGGCCCCACCTCGACGCTTTGATCGAGGCGATGCCGCGACTTGCCGACGGCCTGTTTTTTTCAACCTATCCGACGATTTTTGGACAACGCGCGGCGGTGACGCCGGCGGACTATGCGTTCGAGACTTATGGGCTGGCGGCGGCAGGCACGCCGGTTTTGGTGGCCGAAGCCGGGACCCAACCAGCGCTCCAGGCGGGCCTGATCGAAACCTTGGTTGGGCTCGACGCGCGACATGATCTGCGCGGCGTCGTGTGGTTCTTGGCGCAGGATATGGACCGCCTCAATATCCCCATCCCCGGGCTGCAGAACATCGGGCTGTTTGATGATTCGCGCAAAGGCCTCCGCCCCCATCCGGGCGCCGGGGTGTGGGACGGCTTTTTCGCCTGGCCGGCGCGGCGCTGAGACCTAAATTGCCGCGGCGGGGCGGCTACCGACGATTTGCAGCGTCATCGCGCCAAAGCCCATCATCAGCGCCACGATGGTGATGATGGGGCCAAGCACCGGAATAAACGCGGCGACCGCCAGGATGAGAATGCCGAGCGCCAGCGCGCCGATCCGACCCCAGAACCCGCCGCGACCTTCACCGCGGAAGCGGCGCAGGATGAGTTGCCCCAGCACCAGCGCGACCGCCAAGTAGGCCGCAAAGAGGCTCGCCAAAAACAGTCCAACCAGGAAAATCGTCACCGGGAAGCCGATGATTGAAATGGCCAGCAACACCGCGAGGATCGGAATGCCGACGAACACCGCGGCCCCTACGGCGAGGGCGCGGCCCGGGCGACTCCGCACGCTGTTGGTGACGTTGCGGACGGCATCGGGGACCAACAGGATGACCGCGCCGCCCGGACAATCAGGCCAATCAGGAACAACAGACTGCCGGCGCCGACCCCGGCAAAGGCACCGCCGAGGAATTCGTCGGTTGCTTTCGAGCGAATAAAGGTCACGTCGCCGTCGATCCGCGCATTCGGATCGATCTCGGCTTCGTTCAGACTGCGATAGACGAAGTCACCCATGATGTGCGCGCCGGCATGGACCCTGATGGTCTCCCCCGTGGCATCGACATCGCCGCCGAACGTGCCGCCGAGGTTCACGCGGCCACCCGCCACGCGGGCATCGCCCGCCACATCGCCGTCGACATCGAGGGTGCCCGCCGCGGCATCGAGACGACCGGCGATTTTGAGATCTCGTGCAAGGCGCACGTCGCCTCCCGCAGCCAGGACATCGCCGCCGATGGTGCCACGAACAACGACCTCGCCCCCGGCAACGCGCAGATCTTCGCCGATCGTTGCATCGACAAGGAGGTCGCCGCCTGCCGCCAAGACATCTTTGGTGATTTGGCCCCGGATAGTGATTTCTCCACCGGCGACGACGACATCTTCGGCGACGTCGGCATCCACCCGGACATTCCCGCCGGCCAGCAGAATGTTTCGATCGTCGCTGCCTTCAAACGAGACGAACTCGACGGCGTCCTGGCCCAAAGCACCCGAAGGCATCGCAACAGCGAGACCAAACGATGCGAACACGGCCGTGAGAAGGGTCTTCATGAAATCACCTCTACTGTACGAGTCGATGATGCTTTGGAGTTCAGGGGATTGGGTTGGGCGCCGACAACGCGGCGATAGAGATCGGCGGGGAGGGCAACGGCATCGCGGGCGAATCGACCGATGACCGCAAGGCCCTGAATCACGGTTGCGATCGCGCCCGGCGAGGTGTTGCGCTCGACCTCGGCGTCGGAAAGTTTTTGCGTCAACGAGCCCGCGATCTTGGTTGCGATTTCGTCTTGGAAGGTCAGGCCTGATGCGGTGGCCCGATCAAACCGACCGCCCCACAATTAGTAGCCGCTGCTTTTTTCCACCAACAACGCCGTGACGCGCACGGTTTCGCCGGCAATCTGCACACTGCCCTCAAGGACGTAATCGGGCGGTGGGTCCTCTGTTGCGTCGCGACTCGACACCGCGATGACCCGCAAGCGTTCGTTGGCGTCCGCCAGCGACACCATCAGATCTTGGCGCAGGCCATCGCTGATTTGGGCCAAGCGATCATCTTCGCCGATGGCATTGAACGGATAGACCACGAGTACAGGTGCGGCGTCGGCGACGGGCGCCGAGCCATTGCCGCCAATAAAAAAGAACCCGCCGACCAAAACCAGGATCGCCAGGACAGCCGCAATACGGAGCGAATGTCCGCCGCGACGCCGCCTGCGTCCGTGCGGCTTGATCTTGCCGATACTGCAGGCGTGCACGGGTTGATCGATGTTCTTGAAACTTTGCCGACCGAGATCGGCGATCGGCGCATCGATGCGATTGCGAATCTGGTCGTGCACCGCGGCCGAGACACAAATGCCGCCCGGCAGTGCCAAACCCTCGAGCCGTGCCGCGACGTTGACACCGTCGCCCAACACATTGTCGTCGTCGACAATGACGTCGCTGAGGTTGACGCCGATGCGATAGCTCATGCGCCGGTCTTTGGGCAGATCTTCGTTTGCGTGGCGACGTGTTCTTGGATGGCAAGCGCGGCGCGTACGACTTGGACGGGGCTGGAAAACTCAGCGACCATACTGTCGCCCGTGCCACCGAAGACACGGCCTTCGTGGGCAACCACGACATCACCGATGGCAGCACGATAGGCGGACAGAGTCCGAACGGTGGCCTCTTCGTCCTGGCCCATCAGCCGGCTGTACCCGGCGACGTCCGCCGCGAGAATGGCGGCTAATTTGCGTGGCGCGGGATCTACCACCGTTCCCCTCGCTATTCTTCGCTATGTAGGTACGCGTGCAAGTATTGTTGAGGGAAACTCCCACCGACGACAGAGGATTTGCGCCACTGCCCTTGAAACGCCTTTGCGTCTGCCAATGTGAAAATGATCGTATTCATTGGTTAAAGGTGATTCATGGGTTTGCGCAATGCATTTCGAGGCCGTCGCAAATGGTTTGCCGCACTAGGGGCTCTGGCCGTGGTCGCGGTGGTCGGATTCGCCGTCGGCGGGTCGCACCATCATCACGACCCACAAGCGCGCGCGGATTGGGCAACGAAGGTGGCCGCCCGCAAGCTCGATCTCAATGACATGCAGCGCAGCGAGTTTCGCAAGATCGCGGACGCTTATGTGGCGACTCCGGCCGATAGCCGCGACATCGCGCAAGAGATCGTTCGCGAAACGCGTGATCTGGTCGTGGCAGGCGCCGTTAGTGCCAGTGATGTCTCGGGGATTGCCGACCAGGTGAAGTCCGAATTCGACCGACGCCTGGATGCGCTGATGCCGGCACTGGTGTCCTTCCATGCCAGCCTTGAACGGTGACCAGCGCAAAAAGCTCGGCCGGACGCTGGACCGGGTGCTGCGCCGATTGGCTGACTAAACAAATGACGCGCGGGGAGAAGTGGTGGAGCAGAGGGGAATCGAACCCCTGACCTCAGCGTTGCGAACGCTGCGCTCTCCCATCTGAGCTACTGCCCCATTTAGGCCTGGGTGAAGGCAGGCGGATAATGGTGATGGGGTTCCTCTGGTGTCAAGACTTTGTCCCAAGGCGGCCTGCGGGCCGCCTTGCTCGTCGGGACCCCTTCGGCTTAAATGCGGGCGCCTTCGTTCGAGGCGTTCCCCGACCGCATCCGCAGTCGGGGCTCAAACCCAGGGAGAACGATGCAATCCATCCTCGGTCTGATCGACACGCTGGTCGCGCTATACATGTGGGCGATGATCTTCTCGGCGATTCTTAGCTGGCTCGTCGCATTCAACGTCGTCAATACCAGCAATCCGGTGATCTACCGGATCGGTGACTTCTTGCATCGGATTACCGAACCCGTGCTGGGGCCGATCCGGCGAATGCTGCCCAATCTGGGCGGGATCGATGTTTCGCCGATCATCGTAATCCTGATCATCCAATTCATCGTTCGAGGGCTGATCCTTCGCGAAACGCTCGGTTATCGCTCTTTCTGACCTCTAGATCCGATTCCGCATGACTGATGCACACCTAATCGACGGCAAGGCCATTGCCGCGGACGTCCGCGCGACCGTCGCACGACAAGTATCGGCGCTGAAAGACTCCCATGGCCTGACGCCGGGTTTGGCGGTGGTTCTGGTGGGCGAAGACCCGGCCAGTCAGATTTATGTCCGCAATAAAGGCAAGCAGACGATTGCGGCGGGCATGCAATCGTTCGAATTCAAGCTGCCGGCGGATACCACCCAAGAGGATTTGTTGGCGCAGGTTGCGGCGCTGAATGCCGACCCTGACGTCCATGGAATCTTGGTGCAGATGCCGCTGCCCGGCCAGCTTGATGAGAACGCCGTGGTGAATGCGATCGATCCCGACAAGGACGTCGATGGGCTGCACCCCGTCAATGCCGGGCGCTTGTCGTTGGGCGAAGAGGGGTTGGTGGCGTGTACGCCGCAGGGTTGCATGATCTTGTTAGAACGGGCGGGCGCCGAGTTGGAGGGCGCCAACGCGGTGGTGATCGGGCGTTCGAAATTGGTCGGCAAACCGATGGCGCAATTGCTGTTGGGCGCCAATGCCACCGTGACGATAGCGCATTCGCGCACCCGCGATTTGGCCGACGTGTGCCGCGGTGCCGATGTCTTAGTGGCGGCCGTGGGCCGACCCGAAATGGTGCGCGGCGATTGGATCAAACCGGGTGCCACCGTGATCGATGTCGGGATGAACCGGCTGGAGGCGCCGGACGGCGGCAAGGCCAAGCTGGTCGGCGATGTCGCCTTTGACGAGGCCAAGGCCGTGGCGCGGGCGATTACACCGGTGCCGGGCGGCGTCGGGCCGATGACCATTGCGTGTTTGTTGCTCAATACCGTGACGGCGGCGTGCCGCCAAGCCGGGATCGCGGTGCCGTCAGTCTGAGGGTGGCGCGGGCCGCGCGAGTTTGATCAACCCCTTGATGGGTTTGTGCGGATCGACCGGTTTGCCTTTGCGCAAGATCGCGATATCGCCGGCGCGCGCGAGATGAAGCGCCTCTTGCCGCACCGCATGCATGTACTTGCGCCACAAGTTGGGGCCATCTTTGGGTTTGCGATAGCGCTCGGCCATTTCTTGGGCGACTTGCTCGGGGCGCACACCGCGCGGGGCATGTTCGGTGAGGTCCAGGACGGCTTGCGCCGCGGGGTCGCGGTCTTCCGGAGGCGTCGTTTCGGCCGTCATCCGATCAAGGCAGCGAGTCGCGGCGCTTGAGCAACTTCAAGCGCAGGGCGTTGAGTTTGATAAAGCCTTCGGCGTCGCGCTGGTCGTAGACCGTGTCTTCCTCGAAGGTGACATGGTCGAGGCTGTACAGGCTGTGCAGCGATTTTCGCCCGACCACCGTCGCGTTGCCCTTGTAGAGTTTGAGCCGGACCTCGCCGGTGACGCGGGCTTGCGAGCGATCGATCAGGGCTTGCAGCATTTCGCGTTCGGGCGACCACCAAAAGCCGTTGTAGATCAACTCGGCGTAACGCGGCATCAACTCGTCTTTGAGATGCATCGCGCCGCCATCGAGCGTGATGCTTTCGATACCACGGTGGGCCGCCAACAGAATCGTGCCGCCCGGCGTTTCGTAGATGCCACGCGACTTCATGCCGACGAAGCGGTTCTCGACGAGATCGAGCCGCCCGATGCCGTTGTCGCGCCCGAGATCGTTGAGCTGCGCCAGAATCGTGGCGGGCGAGAGCGGGGTGCCGTCGATCGCCACCGCATCGCCCTGTTCGAAGGTGATGGTGATGTAGGTCGGCTTGTCGGGGGCGTTTTCGGGCGAGACTGTGCGCGAATGCACGTGCTCGTCGGCCTCGTCCCAGGGATCTTC
>CALJDF010000117.1 GCA_938023835.1 uncultured Alphaproteobacteria bacterium | reverse complement strand
CGCTCCTGGGCATGAGTCAGGAAAAGCTCGGCAACGCCGTCGGCCTTACCTTTCAGCAGATTCAGAAATACGAACGGGGCCTCAACCGCATCGGGTCCAGCCGGCTTTACCAGTTCAGCAAAGTGCTGGACGTGCCGGTGGCGTTCTTCTTCGATGAAATGCCCGGTGACATGGGGTCCCAGCCGTCCTTGGCCAGTCAGGTCCAGCAGGCGACCTACGATGAGAATATGTCGCGCCGCGAAACCCTCGAGTTGGTGCGGGCCTACTACAAGGTTGAAAACCGCAACACCCGCAAGCGGATTTACGAGTTGGTGAAGGCCATTGGGGCCGGCAAGGCCGCCCTCGAGGACTAAGGTGGCCCGGCGGCGGACTTGACCCGCGCGCCAAACTTTTCAATAAATCAGCCCCGCTGCCGCCGGATCTGTCCGTGCGTCCACCCGCCGCCACTTTTGCCTTCAAATACCGGGGAACCCTGATGACACGATCCAGCTATCTGTTCACGAGCGAGTCGGTCTCTGAGGGCCATCCGGACAAGGTTTCCGACCGCATTTCCGATGCGGTTGTCGATGCCTACCTTGCGGCCGATCCCGGCGCGCGGGTCGCGGCGGAAACCCTCACCACGACCAACCGCATCGTTTTGGCGGGCGAGGTCCGCGGCCCGGCATCGGTGCTCGACCAAGTCGAACAAATCGCCCGCGATTGCGTGCGCGACATCGGCTACGAGCAAGACGGCTTCCATTGGAAGGATGCCGCTGTCGAGGTCTACCTCCATTCCCAGTCTGCCGACATTGCCCAAGGCGTCGATGCCGCCGGCAACAAAGACGAAGGGGCCGGCGACCAGGGCCTGATGTTCGGCTATGCCTGCGACGAGACACCGTCGTTGATGCCGGCGCCGATTCATTACTCGCACGTTATTTTGCGCGAGATGGGAGCCGCGCGGCACGCCGGTAAGGAAAAAGGCCTCGGGCCAGATTCCAAAAGCCAAGTCACGCTGCGCTACGAAAACGGCAAACCCGTCGGCGCCCAGTCGGTCGTCGTTTCGACCCAACATACCGAGGGCCTGTCGCAGGACGATATTCGCGAGATCGTTCGGCCTTACGTGCTCGGCGCCTTGCCCGATGGCTGGATGTGCGCCGAAGACGAGTTCTATGTGAACCCCACCGGCAAATTCGTCATTGGCGGCCCGGACGGGGATGCCGGGCTCACCGGTCGCAAGATCATCGTCGATACCTATGGTGGCGCGGCCCCGCATGGCGGCGGCGCTTTTTCCGGCAAAGACCCCACCAAGGTCGACCGCTCCGCGGCCTACGCCGCGCGCTACTTGGCCAAGAACGTGGTTGGCGCCGGTCTGGCACCGTGGTGCACGATTCAAATCGCCTATGCGATCGGCGTGTCCAAACCGTTGTCTTTTTATGTTGATCTTGGCGACGACGCGAAAGTCGATGCGGCGCAACTCGAGGCCGTCTTGCCCAAGGTCATGGACCTCAGTCCGCGCGGCATTCGCGAGCACCTCGGCCTCAGCCGGCCGATCTACGCCCGCACCGCTGCCTACGGCCATTTCGGGCGTGAGCCCGATGCCGATGGCGGGTTCTCGTGGGAGCGCCTGGACCTCGTCGACGCCATCACGTCGGCGCTCTAGGGCAGACCCGCGGGGTGGGCCACGCCCCGGGCACCAAGCCCACCGACCGGCCGCATTTTTACGGTCGCCGCAGCGGCCAAACCCTCGGCCCGCGCCGTCGTGCCCGGCTCGAGGCAATCCTTGATCGATTTGGTATCACCGCCGCCGATCTGCCGGACGGGAACCCGGCGCGCCTCTTCCCCGCAGCGACCCCGGTCTGGCTCGAAATCGGGTTTGGCGCCGGCGAACACCTTGCGGCCCAGGCGGCGGCCCATCCCGGCGTCGGATTTATCGGATGCGAGCCGTTTCGCAATGGGGTCGCGACCCTGGCGCGGCTGATCGACGAGGCCGATCTCGGCAATATTCGTATTTTTCACGAAGATGTTCGGCTTCTGATGCCTACCCTGGCGCCTGCCGTCTTCGACCGCGTTTTCCTGCTCTTTCCCGACCCCTGGCCCAAGACCCGACATCACCGTCGCCGTTTTGTGAACCGCGAGAACCTCGACCAAATGGCCCGCACCATGCGTGATGGCGCAGAACTGCGTTTTGCGACCGATCATGCGGACTATTGTCGGTGGTCGTTGGCCCGGATCCGGGCCCATGGCGCCTTCGAGTGGACGGCCCGGCGGGCGGCCGATTGGCGCGACCGACCGGCCGATGCCACCGAAACCCGGTTCGAACAGAAGGCCCTGGAGGCCGGCCGTCAGCCCGTTTACCTAACGTTTTTGCGTCGCCCGGGGGACACCCAAGGGGCTTGAAGCGCCGCAGAATCACCGTATTATCTGGCCCACAATAATAATACTGCTTGCCTCAGCAGGCCGGGGAGTGGGCGGAAGCCCACTTTTTTTATTACCGGAGCACCACTGTGCCCGTCCGAAAGGTCGAAGAGATTATTACGCCGTCGCTTGATGCCATGGGCTATCGGGTGGTTCGCGTGCGCCTGACCGGCGGCACCGAGGCGCCGACGCTACAAGTCATGGTCGAAACGAAAGACTCCCAGGCGACCCGCGCGTTGGATGACGGCGGGATCACCGCCGATCATTGCGCTGAGGTGAGTCGCACCATATCGGCCCTCTTGGATGTCGAAGATCCGATTCCCAGTGCCTATGTACTGGAAGTCAGCTCGCCCGGCATCGACCGTCCGTTGGTCGGGTCCGACGACTTCAGCCGTTTCGCCGGCTTCGAAGCCCGCGTCGAAGCGCGCCGGTTGGTCGACGGGCGCAAGCGCTTCAAAGGCAAGCTGCTGGGCGTCGATTCGGACGATGTCCGGATTGAAACCGACAGCGGCGTTTTTTCCGTCCCGGTGGCCGAGATCGCCACCGCAAAACTTCTTATGACTGACGAGCTAATCAAACAGACCGCCATGGCGCGGCCGCAAGGGTAAAGACGATGAGCACAGCACAAGCGGCTCCGGTGACGAGCCAAAACCGAATCGAACTTCTGCAAATCGCAGACGCCGTGGCGCGCGAAAAGGTCATCGAGCGCGACACCGTCATCCTAGCGATGGAAGAGGCTATTCAAAAAGCCGCGCGTTCGAAATACGGCATGGAGAACGATATCCGCGCCGAGATCGATCGGACCACCGGCGAAATCAAAATCTTCCGCTGCACCGAAGTCGCCGAGGAAATCGAAAACGACGCGACTGAGATCAGCCTCGCCGAAGCCCGTGAACGCAACCCCGATGCCCAGGTCGGTGATATCATCGCCGAGCCCCTGCCGCCGATCGATTTTGGGCGCATCGCGGCGCAAACCGCCAAACAGGTTATCGTACAAAAAGTGCGCGAGGCCGAGCGCGAGCGCCAATACGCAGAATACAAGGACCGCATCGGCGAGATCGTCAACGGCATCGTCAAGCGCGTCGAGTACGGCAACGTCACGATCGATTTGGGTCGCTCCGAAGCGGTCATTCGCCGCGACGAAGTGCTGCCGCGCGAAAACTTCCGCCAGGGCGACCGCGTGCGCGCCTATATCTACGACGTGCGGCGCGAGCCTCGTGGGCCGCAGATCTTTCTCTCGCGTACCCACCCGAAATACATGGCGATGCTGTTCGCCCAAGAGGTGCCCGAGGTCTATGACGGCATCATCGAAATCAAGTCGGTGGCGCGCGACCCCGGTAGTCGCGCCAAGATCGCCGTGATGTCGAACGATTCCGGCATCGATCCGGTTGGCGCTTGCGTTGGGATGCGCGGTAGCCGCGTCCAAGCCGTGGTCAACGAACTCCAAGGCGAAAAGATCGACATCATTCAATGGTCGCCCGACGATGCGACCTTCATCGTCAACGCGTTGGCGCCCGCCGAGGTCAGTAAGGTCGTGCTCGATGAAGAGACACGGCGCATCGAAGTCGTGGTGCCCGACGACCAGCTTTCGCTGGCCATCGGCCGCCGCGGTCAAAATGTCCGTCTCGCTTCGCAGCTCAGCGGTTGGGACATCGATGTTCTCACCGAGGCCGAAGAGTCCGAGCGGCGCCAAGAAGAATTCCGCCAGCGCAGCCAGTTGTTCATCGACACGCTCGACGTCGATGAAATGATCGCCCAGTTGCTGGTCACCGAAGGGTTCTCGACGGTCGACGACGTCGGCACCGTCGAGGTCGGCGAAATCGCGTCGATCGAAGGCTTTGACGACGACATTGCGGCCGAACTTCAAAACCGCGCCAACGCGTTTATCGATCAACGCAATCGTGAGCTGGATGAGCGGCGCCAGGCGCTTGGCGTGACCGACGAGGTCGCTGCGGTCGACGGTCTGACCATCGAGATGCTGGTGACGTTGGGTGAGGCCGGTGTCAAAACCCTCGACGACCTCGGTGATCTCGCGGGCGACGAACTGATCGAAACGTTGCCCGATGCCGGGTTCAGCGAGGACGAGGCCAACGCCATCATCATGGCTGCCCGCGCGCATTGGTTTGACGACGAGCCCGAGCCGGCGGCAGAGGCCGAAGGCGCGGCCGAAGCCGAACCGAAAGCGACCCAGGAATAGGTTTGCCAGGACGCACCCCCACGCGCGCCCAAAAGGCCGATCCCCAGCGGCGCTGTCTGTCGACGGGTGAATTGCGCCCGAAAGACGCCATGGTTCGTTTCGTGGTGTCGCCGGACCGCGTGGTCGTGCCCGACGTGGCCGAACGTTTGCCGGGACATGGTTACTGGGTGACCGCGACGCGCGACGCCTTGTCCGGCGTTTTGCGGCGCAAACTCTTCGTCCGGGCGGCACGCCGCGAGGTCGGTGCCGATCTGACGCTGGTCGACATGGTCGAGACCCAACTCCTCCGGCGCACCGTCGATCTGCTCGCGATGGCGCGTCGCGCGGGGCTTGTCCTGTCGGGATTCGAGAAGGTGCGCGGCGGCATTCGCGAGCAAAGTGTGGCCGCTGTGATCACCGCCGCCGATGCCGCGCAGGATGCGGTCCGCAAGATTGCCGGCCCCGCCACCGGGCTTGCCGTCGTGCGCTGCCTGGCGAGCCACGAAATCGCTTTAGCTTTCGGCCGTGAAAATGTGGTACATGCAGCTCTGCGTCCCGGGGCTTTGACGAATCGATTCCTACTTGAAGCCCACCGTTTGGAAGGCTTCCGCCCTGTGGACAGCGTGATCAAGGCCTGATTGATGAGTGATACCAAAGACAAAAAGCCGCTTTCGCTGTCGGGAAGCACCAAGCTTGAGATGAAGCGGCCCGGCGCCGCTGCCGGGCAAGTGCGCCAAAGCTTCTCGCATGGCCGCTCCAAGACCGTCACGGTCGAGGTCAAGAAAAAGCGCGGTGCCGGGGCACCCCGAAAGCAAACATTGGCAGAAGCCGCTGCGGAGCGGACGCCGGCTGTCGCCAAATCAACGCCGGCGCCCGTTGCACCGCCGCCCGAGGCCGACGATTCTAAGGGTCGGGTCGTGCTCAAGGCACTGACCGAAGATGAAAAGGCGGCCCGCGCCAAAGCGCTTGAGGGCGCCAAGATCGCGTCGGTCGAGGCGCGCAAGAAAGCCCAAGAAGAAGCCTCCCGTCGCGCCGACGAAGAAGCCCGCCTTGCGATCGAACGCGAGCAGGCCGAGAAACGCGAAGCAGAAGAAGAAGAACGTAAGCGCGTCGAAGAGGCGTCGAGAAAGAAAGCGGC
>CALJDF010000116.1 GCA_938023835.1 uncultured Alphaproteobacteria bacterium | reverse complement strand
GTAGCCCGATTTACTGCCCTCAACCAACGCATCGGGATCGAACCCGGCCTCCCGGACGCTGGACCGCAACATGCTCGCCAGCGCCCCAGTGAGCGCACTGGTCAGAACCAAGTCGTCGACGCCCGCGTCCACCACCATTTGCCGATAGGCGTCTGGTGCTTGGCTTTCGGCCGACGCAATAAACCGCGTCCCCGCGTAGCCAAAATCGGCGCCGAGCGCCCGCGCCGCCGCCACCGCGCGACCGTCGGTCATCGCGCCCGAAACGACGATCATCCCGTCAAAGAAACGCCGCACCTCGGGCACAAAGGCGAACGGCGCTATTTGCCCGGTATGCCCCCCCGCCCCGGCACACACCAAGACGAGACCGTCGACACCGGCCGCCGCAGCTTTGCGGGCATGTTCCAAGCCGTTGACGTCGGCAAACACCAGCCCGCCGTAGTCATGCACGTCCTCAATCACCGCGCGCGGGCTGCCCAAGGCGGTGATCACAATGGGCGGCTTGTATTGGCGCACCAACGCGACATCCTCGGCGAGCCGTGGGTTGGTCCGGTGCACGATCAGATTGGCCGCCCACAGTTTGGTCGAATGATCGTCGCCTTGCCCGAAATCGGCCGTCTCGGACACGATCCGCGCCATCCAGGCATCTAGATCCTCCACCGTGCGGCAATTGGGCGTTGGAAACGCGCCGATGATTCCGGCCCGCGCTGCCGCAATCACCAAATCGGGCCCTGAAACCAAAAACATCGGCGCGGCGAACATAGGCACGCGGAGCTGCGCTCTGAGGGTGTCGGCGGTACTCATGGGTGGGCTTTCTCGCTCGTTTCAACGGGTCGGTAGCTGGCCGGACGGGGCACCGGCAGTGTATCTTGCTTTGCTGGCGCAGCCAGCGCTTCGCTAAGGAATCCCGTCCAGGAGAGTCCAATGCATGACCTGATCATCAAGGGTGGCACCATCGTCGATGGCACAGGCGCCGCCAAGCGCGCCGGCGACGTAGCGGTGAAGGACGGGATCATCGTTGAGACCGGCACCGTTAGCGGCAACGCAAAACAAACCATTGATGCCGACGGTCTGCTGGTGACACCCGGTTGGGTCGACATTCACACGCACTACGACGGCCAAGTCACGTGGGATCCGTTGCTGACCCCCTCCTTCTGGCAAGGCGTGACGACAGCGGTGATGGGTAATTGCGGCGTTGGCTTTGCCCCGGCCGCACCGGATCGTCGTGAATGGCTTATCGGTTTGATGGAGGGCGTCGAGGACATCCCCGGCGCCGCACTTGCTGCGGGCGTGCAATGGGATTGGGAAACCTTCCCCGAATACCTCGATGCCATCGAGCGTCACCCGCACGCCATCGATGTCGGCTGCCAGATCGCCCACGGCCCGGTCCGGGCCTATGTGATGGGCGAACGCGGCGCAAAGAACGAGCCCGCGACCCCCGATGACATCAAAGAGATGGCACGCGTGGTCAAGGAGGGACTGGATGCCGGCGCCCTCGGGTTCACGACCTCGCGCACCTTGCTCCACCTCGCCGTTGACGGTGAACCCGTCCCCGGCACCTGGGCGCGCGAGGATGAACTCATGGCAATAGGCCATGCCATTGCAGCCGCGGGCCACGGTATCTTCGAATTGGCCCCGGCAGGCATTTCGGGCGACGACCTGATCGCACCCGCCAAGGAAATGGCGTGGATGCGCAAGGTTGCCGCAGAGACCGGCGTGCCCGTCACATTTCTATTTGGTCAGAACAACAAGGAGCCCGACGCATGGCGCGAGATGCTCAAGGAATGCGAGGCCGCGGCTGCGGAAGGCGCTCGCGTTTACCCGCAAGTGTTCGGCCGCCCCACGACGTTATTGTTCAGCTTCCAAGGCCCCAACCAGTTCATTCGCTTCCCGACTTACGCGGCCCTAAATGACCTACCCGCGACGGAAAAACTGGCGCGGCTGCGCAATCTCGATGTGCGTGCCAAAATCCTGGGCGAGTCCGACCCCGTCGACGACGCCTTTGCCGACATGGTGCAAGATGCCTGGGCGGAAACCTATGTGATGGGTGACGACTTTGATTTCGAACCGCCCAGATCGCAGACCGTCAAAGCGATCGCAGAGCGTGAGGGCCGCGATCCTCGCGCCGTGGCCTACGACGAAATGCTGCGGAGCGACGGCACGAACTACCTGATGTTCTGCGGTTTGAACTACGCCCATGGCAGTCTTGATGCACTCTACGACCAACTCACCCATCCGCTCAGCATTCTTGGCGGCGGCGATGGTGGTGCCCATGTCAGCTACATATGCGATGCCAATGTTCCGACATTCCTGATGACCCACTGGGCCCGCGACCGAACGCGCGGCCCGCGCATCCCGCTTGAGGCGACGGTGAAGAAATTGACCTCCGAAACTGCTTCGCTTTATGGCTTAACAGACCGCGGGGTCATCGCGCCAGGCATGAAAGCGGACTTCAACGTTATCGATTTCGATCGGTTGAACGCGCCAAAACCCTTTATGGTCAATGACCTTCCCACGGGTGCACCGCGACTGATGGCCACCGCCGAAGGCTACGTCAAAACCATCGTGTCGGGTGAGGTTGTGCAGGAGAACGGTGAGGAGACCGGTGCCCGGCCCGGCAAACTAATTCGCGGCAAGGCCGCTTAATCCATTAGCCCAACAGAAGGACCCTCGATGAGCGGCAAGACACTCTTCGAAAAGATATGGAACGACCACGCCGTCCACACCACGGAGGACGGCTATACCCTGCTCTACATCGGCCGACACCTCGCGCATGACGGTTCGGGGCACGCATTCGGCTTTCTCGAAAAGCGCGGCCTCAAGGTGCGGCGCCCGGAACTGACGTTTGCCACCCCCGACCACGGTGTACCGACCACCAGCCACAAAGTCGAAGACATCACCGATCCGGTGCAGCGCCGCGCCGTCGAAACGCTCACCAAGAACGCGGCAAACCACAATGTCACGCTATTTGACCTCGGGGACCGCCGACAAGGGATCGTCCACGTTGTCGGGCCCGAACAGGGCATCACCCTGCCCGGCCTTGTCATGGTGTGTGGGGATTCGCACACCTCGACCCACGGCGCGCTCGGCGCGCTCGCCTTCGGCATCGGTGCGTCCGACGTCTATCACGTGCTCGCCACCCAAACGACTTGGCAACGTAAGCCCTATGCGATGCGCGTTTCCATCAACGGCGATCGCCCGTTCGGCGTGACCGCAAAAGACATCATCCTGTCGGTCATCGCGGAGGTCGGTGCCAACGGCGCCGCCCGCCATGTCGTGGAATATGCCGGCGACACCATTTGCAGCCTTTCGATCGAAGAACGGCTCACGGTCTGCAACATGTCGATTGAGGCCGGCGCAAGGGCCGGTCTTGTCGCCCCCGATGACACCACCTTCGCCTATCTCGAAGGCCGCCCCTACGCGCCAAAAGGCAAGCATTGGGAAATGGCGCTCGATCATTGGCGGGCTCTGCCGTCCGACGCCGACGCCACCTTCGGCCGCGAGGTCACGCTTGATGCGACCACCTTCGCCCCCATGCTGACCTGGGGTACCAGCCCCGAGGATGCGCTGCCCATTACAGGCTCGGTCCCGGACCCCGCCAACGAGTCCGATCCGGTACGACGCGAGGCCCTGCAGGCCACGCTCGACTACATCGGGCTTGAACCCGGCACCAAGCTAGAGGACGTGCCAGTCGATCAGGTCTTTATCGGGTCATGCACCAACTCGCGGATCGAGGACCTACGCGCGGCCGCCGTCGTCGCGCGTCAAGGCAAGGCAAAGGTGCCCGCGATGATCTCGCCGGGCTCCAGCTTGGTGAAACACCAAGCCGAGGAGGAAGGGCTCGACGAGGTCTTCCGCAAAGCGGGATTTGAGTGGCGCGAGTCCGGGTGCTCGATGTGCGTCGGCATGAACGGTGACCTTGTCGCCGCCGGCAAACGCTGCGCCTCGACCTCCAACCGCAACTTCCCGGGTCGCCAAGGCAAGGGCGCCCGCACCCACCTCATGTCCCCCGCCATGGCCGCCGCTGCCGCGCTGACAGGGCGCTTCACCGACGTGCGCACCTACGCCGAGAAAGCCTAGAGATGGAAAAGTTCACCACACTTACCGCAGTGGCTGCCCCCATGGACCGGCCCAACATCGACACTGATCAGCTGCTGCCAGCGCGGTTCTTGCGCCGTCCGCGGGACGAAGGATTCGGCGACGTCTTGTTCATCGATCAACGCTTCGATGACGACGGCAATCCCCGCCCCGACTTCGTTCTCAACCAGGCACCCTACAAAGAGGCCCGCATCATCGTCGGCGACCGTAACTTTGGCGGCGGATCGAGCCGCGAGGGCGCCCCGTGGGCACTCCTCGACTACGGATTTCGGTGCATCATTGCGTCAAGCTTCGGCGACATCTTCTACAACAACTCGCTGAAGAATGGTCTATTGCCGATCCGCTTGCCGGAGGACGCCGTAAAAGCCATCCGTGCGCAACTGCATGAGAACCCGGGGACGACGATCACCGTCGACCTCGACGCACAAACAGTCGTGGCACCGGACGGATCGACGCACAGCTTCGACATCGAACCGTTTCGCAAGCAATCCTTGCTCAAGGGCCTCGACGATATCGGCATGACCCTCGAGCACGAGAGCGAGATCGAAACGTTCGAAAAGGGCTTCCAGCAGCGCCGTCCTTGGCTGTTCGCCAACGCCTAGAAGGAACACGACCATGACCGACAAGCGGCAACGCCTCGCGCACGCCGTGCGCAACGGTGAGTTCGTCATCGCGCCGGGGGTTTACGACGGCATCTCGGCCCGCCTCGCCGACCGGCTCGGTTTCCCCGCGATGTACATGACGGGCTACGGTACCGTCGCCTCGCACCTCGGGCTCCCCGATGCGGGCCTTGCGAGTTACACCGACATGGTCGGTCGCGTCGGCCAAATCGCCTCCGGCACCAAAACGCCGTTGATTGCCGATGCCGACACCGGCTATGGCGGTTTGCTCAATGTCGCCCAAACCGTGTGTGGCTATGAGCGTGCCGGCGCCTGCGGCATCCAGATCGAAGACCAAGTCTCGCCGAAGAAGTGCGGGCACACATTGGGCCGCGAGGTCATCCCGGCCGACGAGATGGTCCTCAAGGTCCGCGTCGCCTGCGATGCCCGCGAAAGCGCCGACACCCTGATCATCGCTCGCACCGATGCGCGCACCCACCTTGGATTGGACGAAGCCATTCGGCGTGGCGCCGCCTACGCCGAGGCCGGCGCGGATCTCATCTTCGTCGAAAGCCCCGAAAGCCACGACGAGATTCGTCAAATCGCCGCCGCCCTCGCCCCCAAAACGAAATTGTTCATGAATGTCGTCCAGGCCGGGCGAACGCCCGAGATGCCGGCCGACGAACTCAAAGAGCTCGGCTTCGCCGTCGCGATCTATCCCGGTGCGGCCCACAAGTTTGCGGCCGCTGCGATCGACGCCTCCTACCGTTACCTCAAGGACAACAAGACCTTGATCGACAGTCCCACGCCGTTTTGGTCGGACATGCACACACTGATGGGCTTTCCCGAGGTTTGGGACTTCGACAAGCGCTGGGCCGACGAGGACGCGGCCGACGAAGCCGCTGAATAACCCGCGACATCCGCGCGGAATTTCGTTGCCGCCGACGCCGTGCTCTTTCATGATGCGGCGCTTTTTTCACCGAACGTGCATGAAATGACGACCAATCCCAACACCCCTCCCGCGAAGGCTGAAAAGCCCGCCACGAAAACAGCCGAGAAACCGGATACCAAAAAGGCTGAGAAGCCAGCGGCCACCGAGGGCAGCGCACCGGACACACCAAAAGACCCCGCGGCCGGCTATACCCGTGGCGAGGGGCAAAAGCCGGTCTCGCCGCGCTATCGCTCGAACTGGGACACCATTTTTGCAAAGAAGAAGCGCTAACGCGTCAGGCCCTAACGGCGATCAGGTTCCGGCGACACGAACGCCGTCGTGCCACACGCCGTGATGGTTCGCGGGATCGGCGAGCATCGCAATGTCCCGCGAGGGGTCGCCCTCGACCAGCATCAGGCTCGCCCACGC
>CALJDF010000115.1 GCA_938023835.1 uncultured Alphaproteobacteria bacterium | reverse complement strand
GCAACTGCCCAGCACCTCGCGGCACCGCTCGATCGCTTCGGCGGCGCCGCCGACCGCGATCACGGCGCTGGCGTCGCGGATAGCGTCGGGCCGTCCGAACACCGGGGCCGATACAAATGCTTGTCCCGCCGCGGCATGGCGCCGGGCGAGCGCGTGCACCAAGGGCACGCTGATCGTGCTCACCGAGACATGCAGCGTGGCCGCCGCGTTGCCAAACGGATCGTCATTCACAAGCACCGTCTCGACGGCGGCGTCGTCAAGCAAAACGCTAATGACCATGTCGGCGTCGCAGGCCGCGGCGGCGGTCGCTGCCGGTTTGAGCCCGAGCGGCACCAACGCGGCGACTTTTTCAGGTGATCGGTTAAACCCCACCACCTCGTTGCCCTGCGCCAAGACCCGTTCCGCCATGGCCGCACCGAGGGCGCCGAGGCCGATAAACCCGATTTTCGCCATGGATCCTCTCGTTTTGGGAATTGTTCAAAATTACAACAAAATTATAGATTGTTTTTACTAAATCCTAAACCCGTTAAAGTTGCAATTCGGCGCGCGGCATCCTACATTCAATAAAACGACAGTTCTTTTTCTGGGGAGAACTCAGCATGAGCATTCGGCACAAGAGACGTCGGCGTCTGCGTCGCGCGGTAACAGGAATCGCGGCGGCATCCGACCTCGCGCTCGTCACCTCTCAAGTCGTGGCGCAAAGCCTGGCGCAGTCTTGCGGCGCGGGGCACGGCACCGTGGCGGCGGCATCCTCCCAACAATACTAAGTCGCCGTTTCGGCCGCCCGCGCCGGTAACCCGGGTGCCATGGTCGAGGTTGCCCAGATGTATCGCGATGGCCTCGGGGTCTCGCGCGACCTCGTCCTGGCCCAGGCCTGGTCGAAGCTCGCGGTCCAAAGTGGCGCCTCTCCGGCGCATGTCAGTCGCACCATTTCCGCGTGCCTCACCCAAGCTGAGATTCGTCAGGCCAACGCCAAAGTGCTGGCGCTCCTTCAGAACAACGAAGAGGAGGAGGACGAGAGTTGGTAACAGCCGCTCGGAGTCACCGGTCGATCGCCGTCTCTCTCCGGCGATTTCTCGGTGCCAGCGTTCTTGTTCTTGCTCTCCTCCCTGCCACGGTCAATGCGGCGGCGCAAAGTTGCGGCACCAAAGCTTCTGCGGTGAGCGTCGTCCCCGATGCCGTGGCTCACGATAAAATGACCATTTCGGCCGCCCTATCAGCGAGTGTTCCGGCGCAGGTTGAACTGGCCAACCTCTATCGTCGTGGCCATGGCGTCACGCCTGACCTCGTGCAGGCCTATGCGTGGCTCAACGTCGCGGCGGCCAAAAGCACCGTCGCGGCAGATTTGCGCGAAGAGGTGGCGACCTGTTTGGACCTTCAGGAACGACTGCAAGGGCAGCTCCTTTCGGTCCAGCTTCTCACGCGGGTCGGCGCCCGCTAGCATCCCCGGTGGACCCCTGCTGAGCGGGTCCCTATAATGTCCGTACATTTCAATGACGGATTCCCGTTCGCGGGCAAAAGGGGTGACGTATGGCGCTGGGTGTCAAACCAATCAAAGACACGTTTGTTGGTGAGGTCGAGCCGATCGATCTGCGCAAGGTCGACGATGCGACGGTCACCGAGCTGAGTAAGGCGTGGAACGAATACCAGGTCTTGGTGTTCCACGGCCTCAAGATGGAGGAGGCCGATTTGGTCGCCTTCAGCAAACGTTTCGGCGATCTCGAGATTCATGTTCGCACGGAGTATCTGTCGCGCGAATACCCGGAAATCCTCTACGTCTCCAACATGAAAGACGACACCGGTCGAGCCATCGGCATCTTGTCGCAAGGCGAGGTCGGCTGGCACTACGACCAGATCTATTTGCCGCGTCCGGCGCTCGGCTCGTTCTTGCTCGCCCATACCCTGCCTAAGGATAAGGGCGAAACCTCGTTTGCCGACATGTCGCGTGCCTACGAGATGCTGCCGCAAGCGACCAAAAACATTATCGATGGACGCAACGCCGTGCAGTCCTATGCGGCCTTCAATAAGACCTACAGCGTTCCCACCGACAAAAAGCAGACCAAGCAAACGCCCGATGTCGAGCATCCCATCGTGCGCACCCATCCGATCACGGGTCGAAAGGCACTCTACATTTGCCCCGGTATGACCACTCAAATCGTCGGACTACCGGCCGATGAAAGCCAATCGGTCTTGGACGAGTTGTTCGAGTGGACGGTGCGGCCTGAATTCGTCTACACCCACAAGTGGCAAGCGGGCGACGGCGTGATGTGGGACAATGCGTGCACCATGCATCGGCGCGAACCCTTCGATGAAAGCCAAAGCCGCCTGATGAAGCGCACCACGATTCTACCGCCGTCCGATTTGGCGGTGCCGTTCTAATAAGCCTGAAAGGCAAACCACGATGTTGATGAGTGCCGAAGCCTATCGCGAGTCGCTGCGCCGCTATCGGCCCAAGGTGTTCGTCAACGGCGACCGTGTCGAATCGGTGGCCGACGAAGCACGCTTCATGCCGGGCATCAATGCTATTGGCGTGACCTACGATACCGCGCTGGCCGAGCGTAGCCGCTACCTGATGGCGCCGACCGAGGCGCGCAACGGCAAAACGGTCAATCGCTTCTTGCATATGAACACCACCACCACCGACTTGCTGCACAAACTCGAGGCGGTGCGGTTGGTGTGCCAAGAATCCGGCTGCGCACAGCGCTACCTCACCCAAGACGCCCTCAATGCGATCTTTCAGGCGACATGGCGGATCGACCAAGACGGCAACGCCGGCGTGCATGATCGTTTCTTGGCCTATCTCGACAAGGTGCAGGACGACGATCTAACCCTCGGTGTCGCCATGACCGACGCCAAGGGCGATCGCTCCAAACGCCCGCACGAACAGGCCAACCCCAACACGTATCTGCACATTGCCGAGCGTAGGCCCGACGGCATCGTCATTCGCGGTACCAAGGCGATCGTGACGGCCGCACCTTACGTACACGAATTCCTCGTCATGCCATGCCGTAACATGACCGAAGCCGACAAGGACTTTGCGGTGTGTTGCGCGGTGCCGGTCGATGCCGAAGGCATCACTATCATTGCCCGCCCCGCCGGGCGTCCCGGCGTCGAGGCCGCGAAGTTCAGCAACAAATACGGCCAGTCCACGGGCGTGGTGGTTTTCGAAGACGTTTTCGTGCCGTGGGAGCGCGTGTTCCTGGCCGGCGAATGGCAGCACAGCCAATTCCTCACCACGTCCTATGCCGCCCACCACCGGCATTCCTGCATCGGCGCGCGCGCCGGTTTCGGCGATCTGTTGATCGGGGCGGGCATGTTGATGACCGAAGCCAATGGGCTTGATGTTGCCAAGGTGCCGCACCTGCGCGCCCGCATGGTCGACTTGATCAAGATCGTCGAAGGGTTTTACGCCTGTGGCATTGCCTGTTCGACCTATGGCCAGGTCGATCCGTCGGGCATAGTCGAACCGGAACGGATCTACGCCAATATCGGCAAACTTCTGATGTCGACCCAGATCTACGACATGCACCGCGTCGCCCACGAAGTATCCGGTGGTCTCGTTGTCGCGTTGCCGGGACCGGACGAAGACCACAACCCCGAGACCGCCGGCATGTTGTCCGATGTGCTGCGTGGCCGCGACGAAATTCCCTACGACAAACGCATGGATGTCGCCCGCATGATCGAAGACCTCACCGCCTCGGGTCAGGCCGGTTGGTATTCGATCATTTCGCTGCATGGCGGTGGTTCGCCCGAAGCCATGGGGCTTGAGATTTTCCGCAGCTATCCTTTACAAGACAAAGTCGATTTGGTTGAACGCCTGCTTGATCGTGGCGCGCTGGCCGATGAAACCGGTTCGCCCTCCCGCGATAAACAACCCGGCCGCTGCTGCGTCACCGGTTGTGAAACCCCAGAAAAGGCCGGCACACCCCCGGCCCAGCAAG
>CALJDF010000114.1 GCA_938023835.1 uncultured Alphaproteobacteria bacterium | reverse complement strand
TTCGTTCTGCCACTTAGACGAGTTCTGCCCGCCGGTGCGCAAGACCTCCTCAATCGTCTGCAACTCGTAAATGTCGCAGACGTCGAGCTGTTCTTGGGTGAATTCATAGCGCCGCGTACCGAGGTTTCGTCGCGTATTACTCACGATATCGCGCCGTAGGGCATCGGTTCTTCCGATGGGTCAACGTGGGATGAGACTAGCGCGACGTGGGCCGATTCCGAAAAGTCGATCGCTTGCCGGTGCATTCCTCGCGGGATAACCCGTATGATGAACGCCAACGCCGGTCGACCGACGGCGTATCGCGTCGAACCCGGCCCGTGCCGCCGGGTTGTCAAGGATCAAGGGGAACCCACATGACCGAACTCATCGACATCGCGATCGAACCACTCACGCCCGAGGCGTTCGCGCCGTTCGGCCAAGTGATCGGCCGTCGCGACGAGCCGCCGTTGTTCGAAGGGGGCAACGCCAAGACCTGGGGGCTCGATTTCGAGATCGACGGCAAGATGGAATTGCACTTCGCCGACTTCACCTATCAACCGATGCTCGAGTTCACGGTCGTCGAGCGTCATTTCGCGGTCACCCAAGTGTTCGTGCCGCTCAACAACGACGCCTCGGTGACCGTCTTCGCGGCGCCGACCGACCCCAACGACCCCACGGCGATTCCCACCGCCAAGGATTTTCGGGCGTTCTATATCGATGGATCGCAAGGCGTGATGATGTGGAAAGGCACCTGGCATTCAAGCCGCTTCCCGGCGCATCCGCCGTCGGCAACATTCGCGTTTCTGACCGACACCGAAACCACGTCGGAGCTGACCGAGATGCTGGCCGGCAAGCCCGGCAAGCTCACCCAACTCGTGGATTACGAGAAAGACCACGGCAAGCGTTTCCGGCTCACCGATCCGCAAGGCTTGATGGGCGGCTAAGCGGACGCGCGTTTCGCCATGCTGCGCGCGATGATCAGGCGCTGGATTTCGCTGGTACCTTCGTAAAGGCGAAACAGGCGCACGTCGCGGTAGAACCGTTCGATCCCGTGATCGGCAATATACCCGGCGCCGCCATGGATTTGCACCGCCCGATCGGCCACGCGGCCGACCATTTCGGTGGCGAAAAGTTTGCAGCACGCGATCTCTTCGGTGACGTCTTCGCCGCCGTCGCGCCTGCGCGCGGCATCTTCGATCATCGTGCGCGCCGCATAGGATTCGGTTCGGCCGTCGGCCAGCATCGCCTGCACCAACTGAAACTCGCCGATCGGCTTGCCGAATTGTTGCCGTTCGAGAGCGTAGCGCGTTGCCTGATCGACCAAGCGTTCCGCAATGCCGGTGGCGACCGCCGCAATGTGGAGCCGCCCGCGGTCGAGCACCTTCATCGCGGTCTTGAAGCCCTGGCCCTCGACGCCGCCCAATAGGGCCGATGCCGGCACCCGGCAATCCTCGAAGATCACATCGGCGGTCAAGCTGCCGTGTTGCCCCATTTTTTTGTCAGGCTTGCCGATCGACAACCCCGGTCGCGGCGCTTCGACCAAAAACGCCGACACGCCGCGGGCGCCTTTCTCGTCGGGGTTGGTGCGTGCCATCAGCGTAAACAACCCGGCGCGCGGCGAATTGGTGATGAACCGCTTGGTCCCGGTGATGACATAATCGTCGCCGTCACGCCGCGCGCTGGTCCGCAAGGCGCCGGCATCGGAGCCGGACTCAGGTTCGGTCAGCGCGAAGGAACTGGTGATCTCGCCACTGGCCAGGCGCGGCAAATAGGCCGCGCGCTGCGCCTCGGTGCCGTCCAACACAATGCCTTGCGAGCCGATGCCCACATTGGTCCCAAAGGCCGACCGGAATGCGGGCGATGTCCAGCCCAACTCGAATGCAATCTGCACCTCTTCGACGCTATTCAAGCCGAGCCCGCCGTATTCGGGCGGAATCGTCAGCCCGTACAGGCCGAGCGCGCGCATTTCGTCGAGCAGCGTTTCGGGGATTTCGTTGCTCTCGCCGACCTGGGCCTCATGCGGCACCAATCGCTCGCGAACGAATCGGCGGACGCTGTCGCGCAGCTGGGTAAAGGTCTCGGGGTCTAATGCCACGCGGGCAACTCCTGTCGGTGAGGCGGAAACGCGATAACAACCGATCCCAAGCGCGCCCGCAACACCTCGAGGCCTAGAGCGAGTCCAAGAACGTCAACAGGTCGACCCGGTCAGGAGCGGCGAGGGCGCGAAAGGCTGCGCTCGCCGCCGCCGCTTCGCCGCCATGCCACAAGATCGCTTCGGCAATGCCACGCGCCCGCCCGTCATGCAGCAAGAACGTGTGGCCGTTGACGGCCTCGATCAATCCCAATCCCCATAACGGCGGCGTCCGCCACTCCGATCCCGAGGCGCCGAAGTCCGGCCGCCCGTCGGCCAAGTCGGGACCCATATCGTGTAACAGCAAATCGGTGAACGGTTGGATGGTTTGCCCGCGGACCGCCGGATTACGATGCTCGCCGGTGACCATCCGCGGGATGTGGCAGGCCGCGCAACCGATGGTGTCGAATAACGCTTCGCCGCGCTGCACGGCAGGGTCGTCGGCCCGGCGCCGCGCGGGCACCGCGACGCTCTCCGTGTAGAACGTGAGGTCGGCCAAGATCGTGTCGTCGGCCTCAATCCCAGTGGTCGGCACGGCGCGGCAGTCGGTTTGGGGGGCGGGGCAGTTCTCGTCGGGAAACACCGATGTCGTGATGCCCATATCACCGATCAGCGCCGCGGCGGTTTGGTCGCGCAAACTCGCGGTATTGGCTTTCCAACCGAACCGGCCCAGGCGTACCGCGCCCGCTGCGGTGTCCCACACTCGATTGACCCGACCCGAAATGCCGTCGCCGTCTGGGTCGGCGCGCGCAACGATTTCCTCTTCATCGACGGCTTCGAGCAATCCCAAACCGAATACCGCCGGTGCCACGCGGGGCGACAACAGAACCGGTGCCGTCCCGGCAAACATCTCGGGTGGCGCATAAGCATAGGTCGGCGCGCGCAACGCGTACGGCGTCCCATCGTCGTAGCGACCGGCGATCTCGCGGTAGGTGATTGTCACGGTTCCTTCGTCAGGGATGCCGTCGACGGCCGACGTGTTGATCTGCAGCCCCAGCGCCGGATGCGGCATCGGCCCGCCGGTTGCGCCGCCGCCGGCAACGCTTGCGCGGATCAGCATGGTTGTCATCGGCGCACCTGGTTCGGGTGGCGCGCCGCGCCCGTCGCGAACGTGACAAGCGATGCACGACGGCGCATTGAACGTTGGCCCCAGCCCGACAAAGGTCGTGTCTTCGTTGGGCGAGGCGGCCCATGTCGCCGTGAAGATCTTGTTGCCGACGAAAAACCGCCGCCGCATCTGTGGCGGCAAATTGCGCGCGGCCGATGAAAACGCATTGGCGTTGGCAATGCTCCGGGTGGTCGCACCGCCGCTTTGGGTATCGGCGGCCCAAGAAGCCAGAGGCGGAAAGGCCGCAAGGCCGATCCCGATCAGAACGGTCGCGGCGGCGCAAAAGGGCACAAATGGGCGGACGGAGAGCATCACCAGCTAGGATAACGCGGTATTCATGATCCATTGAATCCGCTAGGCTTATCCCCAATTATCGGAACGGGGACGGACAGAATCCCACTCTGATGGAGGTCGCACCCGTGGGGACAGGGACGCGCTCGCCGCTGAAAAAGCGGCCCCTTGAGATAAAGCTCGCGAAGCCGCGGGGCTTTTGCGCCGGGGTCGAACGCGCCATCGAAATCGTCGAGCGGGCTCTCGCGCTGTATGGCGCGCCGGTTTACGTCCGTCACGAGATCGTTCACAACAAACGGGTCGTCGAGTCGCTGCGCGACAAAGGCGCCATCTTCGTTGAAGAAGTTGACGAAATCCCACGCGGCGCCGTCACCGTGTTCTCCGCCCATGGTGTTTCGCGCGTGGTCGAGGGCGATGCTAGGGATCGCGCGCTCCATGTCATCGACGCCACCTGCCCGTTGGTCAGCAAGATTCACAAAGAAGGCCACCGCTCGGCCCAACAAGGTCACGACGTTGTCCTCATCGGCCATGAAGGCCATCCCGAGGTCGAAGGCACGATGGGGCAGATCGGCGGCACCGTGCATCTCGTTACCCAAATCGACGATGTTCCGTCACTGATCCCCGCCGATCCCGACCGGGTGACCTACGTCACGCAAACGACACTGAGCGTTGACGACACGCGCGACATTATCGACGCTTTGCGCGCACGCTTCCCGGCCATCCAAGGCCCCGACGTGCGTGACATCTGTTATGCAACCCAAAACCGCCAAACCGCAGTGCGCGATCTATGCAACCAAGTCGACGCGTTGTTGGTCGTTGGCGCCCACAACAGCTCCAACTCCAACCGGTTGCGCGAAATCGGCGAGGCCGAAGGTATTCCGGCTTACCTGATCGAAGATGCCGCGGCGCTAGAGATCGACTGGTTGGCCGATGCAGCGACCGTCGGGATCACCGCCGGGGCTTCGGCGCCCGAGGAACTGGTCCAAGAGGTCGTTGCACACCTGAAGCACTATTTCGAAACCGACATCACCCAACTCGGGGGCGTCGAAGAGAACGTGCAGTTCAAACTCCCGGCCGAATTGTCCGGCGACGCCACGCGTGTCGCCTCGGCAACCTTCTGACGGACGAGGAGTGCGTGGGCGTCCCGCTACGACAACAAATCAAGATCGGTGCCTACATCGCCAAGCAGCGCTTGCTCGGGCGCGAGAAGTACCCGCTTGTCCTGATGCTCGAGCCGTTGTTTCGCTGCAACCTGGCGTGCGCCGGGTGCGGCAAGATCGATTATCCGGATGCCATCCTCAATCAGCGCCTATCGGTACAAGACTGTATCGAGGCGGTCGAAGAATGCCCCGCACCCGTCGTCGCGATCCCGGGCGGCGAGCCGCTGCTTCACAAAGAAATCGGCGAGATCGTTGCGGAGATTACCAAGCGTAAACGCTTCGTGTCGCTGTGCACCAATGCGCTGTTGCTGGAAAAGAAGCTCCACCTCTTCAAGCCGTCGCCGTATCTGTTCTTCTCGGTGCATCTCGATGGCTTGAAAGACCACCATGATCGGGCGGTCTGCCAAGACGGTGTGTTCGATCGGGCTGTCGCGGCGATCAAGACGGCGCAGGACAAGGGCTTTCAAGTCAACGTCAATGCCACGGTTTTCGATGGTATGTCGGCAGACGATGTCGCGGCCTTTTTGGATTTCACCGCCGATCTCGGCATCGGCGTGAACATCACCCCCGGCTACGCTTACGAACGCGCGCCCGATCAAGAACACTTCCTCAGCCGTCAACGCACCAAGAATCTGTTCCGCGAGGTCTTCCGCCGCCGCAAAGGTAAGAAGTGGCAGCTCAACCATTCGCCGCTCTACCTCGACTTCCTCGCCGGCAACCGGACCTACAAATGCTCGCCCTGGGGGACGCCCACCCGCAATGTCTTCGGCTGGCAACGCCCGTGCTACCTCTTGAACGAGGGCTATGCCGACACCTTCCAGGCGCTGATGAGCGAGACCGAGTGGGAGGCCTACGGCACCGGAAACTATGAGAAATGCGCCAATTGCATGGCCCATTGCGGCTATGAACCGACCGCGGTGGCCGACGCGGTGAAGAATCCGTTGCGGATCGTCGCCGCCGCGTTGCACGGCCCACGGACCGAGGGGCCGATGGCACCCGAAATCGCGCTCGACGGACAGCGCCCGGCAGT
>CALJDF010000113.1 GCA_938023835.1 uncultured Alphaproteobacteria bacterium | reverse complement strand
CAATCCGGGGTTAAAATTCGGACCTCGGTTTACCTATGATCGCGGCAGGGAATCATCGGAGAGCACGTTCCTCACGGGCCTGCCCGACGTCGATGCCGGCATTGAAATTGGCGCTTTTTTGGAAACCCTCAATGGTCCATGGCGCTTCAAAGGCGACCTTCGTAAAGCCCTCGGCGGACATGAAGGGCTTGTTGCCTCACTCGATTTGGCGCTGGGCGGTCGGTTGAATGATCGAGCAAATCTGATCCTCGGTGGCACAACCCACTATGCGAGTAAGGACTACATGAAGTCCTATTTCGATTCGAGCGTCGCCGTCACGGGACGCCCCGTGTTCCTGACCGACGGTGGCGGGTTTTCCGACATCGGGGGCTACGCCACCCTCGTCTACAATTTCAGCGATCGCGTCTTCGTTTCCGGCGTGCTCCGGGGAACGCTATTGATCGGTGATGCCGCCGACAGCCCGATCTCGCAATCCGATGGTCAGTATTTCTTCGGCACCATCTTTGGATACCGCTTCTAGCTACCAGGCACCGATTTCTTTGAGGGTTCGAGCGAGTGGCGCCGGTAGATCTGCAGGTCCCATCGCGTTCCCAGAAGCCAAATCAGGCGGCGCGTCCGCCGCGTCGAGATAGCGCCAACCCTGATGCGGGCGGCGCGGCTGATGTTCGGTGAGGACCAACAGCGGGTCCAACACCAAGGCACATCGCTTGCCTTCATCATGGCGAATCGTCTCGATGTCGACGATCACTTGGCGGACCTGCACATACCCCCGGATCACCCAGTAGAGCGATCCGATCCCCGCGATCTCCTCCGCCCGGCGCGGACGGTGCCGCGTGACATGGCGCAGCGTGCCTTCTTCTCGCAGACGACGCGCCTGGACCGCCCGGAGTTGATCCACATCGTCGATTCCGACACACAGTTTCAAGATATTCAGGGGCATTGAACCCAAGGGTAACCATGCGCGCGGAGTGGGCAAGCCCGGATCGCATGTAGAGCAATCCACCAAACCTTCATAATCTCCAAGAAAAGCGGGAGGCCTCATTGAGCGCGAAGAACAAGAGTGACCAAGTCGTGATAGCCGGGGCTGGCCCCGTCGGATTGACAGCGGCCTACGCCCTTCTCCGGCACGGCATTCCGGTGACCCTGCTGGAATCCTATGCCGACGTTCCGACTGACCCCCGAGCATCTACTTTTCACCCACCGACGATGGAACTCCTCGAGAGCTTGGACGTTGCGCAAGAGGTCCACGGGATGGGGATCGAGGTGCCGAAATGGCAGTTTCGAGACCTCAAGAAGGGGTTGGTGGCGGAATTCGACCTCGCGATCCTTGGCGACATCACCCGCTATCCCTTCAGATTGCATTGCGAGCAGCACAAATACGCGCAGATGCTTCTGAGTAAAGTCGAGAAAATGGACGGCTGTGAAATCCGCAAGAGCCGGAACGTTACGGGCGTCCACAGCGACGAAAACGGCATCGTTGCGATGGTCCATGGCCCGAACGGCACCGAAGAGGTTGCCGGCCGATATTTGATTGGTTGCGACGGCGGCAAGAGCGTCGTTCGCCATGCCATCGGTGTCAGCTTCGAGGGACTGACCTTTGAGGAACGTTTCTTGGTCCTCACCACGCCTTTCGACTACACCGACCATGGTTTCAAAGGCACCTGTTACATTGCCGACCCTGATCGCTGGTACTCCATGTTCAAGGTTCCCGCAGAAGGCCCTCCGGGGCGATGGCGCGTCGTCTCTCCGGTCGGCCCGGATCTCGATGAAGCCGCTGCCTTCGATGACGACGCCTGTCAGGCGCGCATTCAAGCGGTACTCCCCCACCCGGAGGGTGGAACCTTCCCGATCCTGCACAAGAACATCTATAAGGTTCATCAGCGCATCGCGGGACGATTTGCGGTGGGGAACGTCTTTCTTGCCGGCGACGCCGCGCACATCAACAACCCGCTCGGCGGCATGGGCCTGAACTTCGGGATACACGACGCCCTCAACCTCACCGAAAAGATGGTCGCGGTATATCGGGGCGACGCAAAGGATGACATCTTCGATCTATATGATCGCCAACGGCGCACCGTCGCTGAGGAATACCTCCTAGCGCAAACGGCCCAGAACAAGCGCGATCTAGAAGAAAACGACCCGGAGGCGCGCGCCCTGCGACAAAAAGAATGGCGCGAGACCGCCAGCAACCCCGAATCGGCTCGCGAATTCCTGCTACGAACAGCGATGTTCAAGTCAGTCGAGCGCGCGCAATCCATTCAATAGGGGCACGACCAGGGTTCACGCCTGAAACCAAACTAGACACAGAGGACATGTATGCCTGACTCACTTGGCCATCGCTTGAAGATCGGCGTGATCGTTCCATCGACCAATACGGTTGTTCAGACCGAGTTCGCCGCGATGCAGCCGCCTGGGGTGACCAATCACGTTTCCCGCATCGCGATCCCCGACGCAAAGCTCGGTTCCGATGACGACTTTATCGCCCATATCGAGCGCATGCGTTCGGGCATCGACGAATCGATCGACCGGGTAATGACCTGCCACCCCGACTACATCATCAATGGCCTATCACTTGAGGCTTTTTGGGAAGGCTTGCAAGGCAGCCTCGACATGCTGGAGCGGTTGGAGAAGAAGTACTCGATCAAGATATCGATGGGGAACAACGCCATTCTTGCCGCGCTTAAAAAGATCGGGGGCATCAAAAAAATCGCCCTGATCACACCGCACAAGCCGCTCGGCGATGACCGGGTGCGTCGCTTCTTCAATGAGGCGGGCTATGACATCACTGACCTGCACAGCTTCAACGTCAACATGCCGGCGGAAATCTGCCACATCAGCGCCGACGCGTTGCGGGATGCAACGCTAGAGGTCAATGCGAGCGAGCCAGACGCGATCGTGCAAGTCGGCACCGGCTTGGCAAACGCCAAGATTGCCGGTGAGGCGTGGCATTGGCTGAAAAAGCCGGTTATCGCGATCAACACCGCGTGCTATTGGCATGCCCTTCGGGAAGCCGGTATTGCCGACAAGGTGGGCGGCTACGGCCCACTCCTGACGGACTACTAGGTCGCCGACCGGTCGAAGGCGACGACGGCCGTTCCTTCGTCAACGAAGTCTCCGGCGGCGACCGAGACCTGCGTGACGACGCCGGCGTGCGCGGCCCGCAGGATATGCTCCATCTTCATCGCTTCGAGAACGGCCAATCGTGCACCCGCCTCAACGGTCTGACCGGCGCTGACGAAGACCTTTGTGATCTTGCCCGGCATTGAGGCGACCACGCCGCCCTCGGCGGCAGATCCGTCCTGGCGAGCGGAAAACGGGTCGGCCATAGCGACCCGATCCACCCTGTTGTCCGTGATCACGTGAAATGTGCGTGCGCCCGTGACCACGAGCATCCGGTACGCCCGACCGGCGACGGAGAAGGCGACGCGATGACCGTTGATCTCTATGTCGTCGAGTGTGATCGTTTGACCGGCCCAAGAAAGACGCGGTGACCCGGCCCCCGCAAGGACGGCGGCACCCGCCTCGTCCGATGAGTCGACATGAAGGAATATCCGCGCCGGTAGATTGAGCTGCCATCCTTGTCGATCATGCCAGGCGTCGCGGTTCGACTCCGATGGCGTGAGCGCGCGCTGCCAAATCAGCGCCGCCGCAGCGACGCCCTCTATCGATACCGGTCTATCTTGGGCCACGAGCCCATCGAGCGACCGATCGACGAACTGGACGTCCAGCGCCCCGGACCTGAACGCGCCGCTTTCCAGCAGGGCCGCAAGGAATGCAAGGTTGGTGTTGGGGCCCTCGATGCGCGCGGCAAGAACGGCATCGAGAAGATCCCGACGGGCCTCTTCCCGGTCCGCCCCATGGGTCACTACCTTGGCGATCATCGGATCGTAATGCGGCGTGACCACATCGCCTCGGTCGACGCCTCGATCAACGCGGCAATTGGGATCTTCAGGAAGCACTAACCGTCGAACTCGACCCGGTGCCGGTAGAAAACCCGCATGCGGCGAATCGGCATAGACCCGGGCTTCGATGGCGTGGCCATGCGCCCGAATGGCGGCCTGTTCGAGGGGCAACGGCTCGCCGGAGGCAACCCGTAACTGCCAGGCCACCAGGTCGAGCCCGGTGATGGCCTCGGTCACCGGGTGCTCAACCTGCAAACGGGTGTTCATCTCCATGAAGTAAAAAGAGCCCGATTCCGCGACCAGGAACTCGACGGTCCCTGCATTGGTGTAGGTCACCGCAGACGCGGCCCGCACTGCAGCGGCGCGCAACGCATCGCGGGTGTCGGCCGAAATCAGGGTCGCCGGCGCCTCCTCGATGATCTTCTGGTGGCGGCGCTGGATGGTGCAATCGCGTTCAAAGAGGTGGACGACATTCCCGTGTGTGTCGCCGAAGACTTGGACCTCGATATGGCGCGGCGCGTGAATGTACTTCTCGGCGATGATCTCGTCATCGCCAAAGGCCGCCTGGGCTTCCCGCTTTGCCGCTGCCAAGGCGTCGGTCAGGTCCCGTTCATGATTGACCTGCCGCATGCCCTTGCCACCGCCGCCCCGGGCGGGTTTGAGCATGATCGGGTACCCCAGATCCGCGCCCGCGCGCAAAAACCTCTTCGCCGATTGATCGTCCCCGCGGTAGTCCGGGATCAGCGAAACGCCTGCGGCCTGCATCGCATCTTTGGCAATGCGCTTCGACGCCATAGCGCGAATGGCCTCTGGCGATGGGCCGACGAAGATCAACCCGGCGTCGCTGCAAGATTGGGCAAAACCCGCATTTTCCGAAAGGAAGCCATAGCCCGGATGGATGGCGTCTGCGCCCGCACGGACGGCCGCTTCTATGATCTTGTCTCCGCGGAGATAGCTCTCAGATGCCGGTGCCGGGCCAATGCAATGGGACTCGTCGGCCAGACGAACATGGCGCGTTGCGGCGTCGGCTTCGGAATGCACCGCCACCGTGCGAACACCCAAGCCTTGTGCCGTTGCAATGATCCGGCAGGCGATCTCGCCCCGATTGGCGATCAGAAGTGTCTTGATCATGCGGCGGCCTAATCGGTCGCCCAGGCAGGGCGGCGCTTTTCAAGAAACGCGGCAATTCCTTCTAGGCCTTCTGGCGCTGCCCGGCGGCCCGCAATGCGGCCCGCAAGATCGCGCAGGCCCGCCTCATCGAGGGAAAAGCCCGCAATATCGGTCACGAGGGCCTTGGCGTGGCTCGCCGCTTCCGGGCCGGCCGCCAAGATGGTGTCAACCAGTTGGTCGCGCTTCGCGTGAAGCGCCGCCTCGTCGTCGACGACATCGTGCACCAACCCTATTTGTCGCGCCTGCGCGGCATCGAAGCGTTCCGCAGTCTGAAAATAGCGACGGGCTTGGCGCGCGCCGATAGCCTCAATGACGAACGGTGAAATCATCGCGGGCACCAAACCGAGCTTCACCTCGGTCAACGCGAACTGCGCCGAGGCGGTGGCAACGACCACATCGCAGGCCGCGACGAGACCCACACCACCGCCATAGGCTGCGCCCTGAACGAGGGCAACCGTCGGCACCGGCAAGTTGCGCAATGCAACCAGCATCCGACCGACGCGCATCGCACCTTCGACATTCTCGTCCTTCGAAAACCCCGCCGCCCGCTTCATATAGTTCAGATCGGCCCCGGCGCTGAACGACTTGCCCTCGCCCGCGAGGATCAAGACCCTCACGTCGCCGTTGACGCGAAGGCTTTCCAGCGCGTTGGCCAATTCTGCGATCATCGCGTCGTCAAACGCGTTGTGGCGGTCCGGCCGGTTGAAGGCAATCGTCGCCACGCCATTGGCTGCGATATCGACGAGGAGTTGTTCGGGTGCCACGGTTACATCCGGAAAACGCCGAATTTGGTATCCCCAATCGGCGCGTTCAGTGCAGC
This sequence comes from uncultured Alphaproteobacteria bacterium, assembly GCA_938023835.1. Taxonomy (GTDB): domain Bacteria; phylum Pseudomonadota; class Alphaproteobacteria; order SHVP01; family SHVP01; genus CALJDF01. The sequence continues at coordinate 4,609 of CALJDF010000113.1, read as the reverse complement.
CGACAGGGACAACCCAAGAACCATGCGCGTGTCCGCCGGGTCGATCACCCCATCGTCCCAAAGACGCGCACTGGCGTAATAAGGATGCCCTTGGGTCTCGTACTGCGCCCTGATCTCGGCGGCGAAGGCCGCTTCCTCTTCGGCATTCACAGGCTGCCCTCGTGCCTCTTGCGAATCGCGTCGAACTTGGGTGAGGACGCTGGCCGCCTGTTCGCCACCCATGACGGAAATCCGTGCGTTGGGCCACATCCAGAGAAATCTGGGGTCGTAAGCGCGCCCGCACATGCCATAGTTGCCCGCACCGAACGAGCCGCCGATCACCAACGTGATCTTCGGCACCTGCGCATTGGCGACAGCCATCACCATCTTCGCACCGTCCTTGGCGATGCCACCGGCTTCGTATTTTTGGCCGACCATGAAGCCGGTGATGTTCTGAAAAAAGATCAACGGAATACGGCGCTGGCAACACAGTTCGATAAAGTGCGCCCCTTTAAGGGCCGATTCGGAAAAAAGAATGCCGTTGTTGCCGAGGATGCCGACGGGACGACCGAATAGATGGGCAAAGCCAGCCACCAGCGTGGGCCCGTACAGCGGCTTGAACTCGTCAAACACGCTGCCGTCGACCACCCGCGCGATGACTTCGCGCACATCGAACGTTTGGTGCGGGTCGGCGGGCACGAGGCCATAGAGGTCCTGCGCGTCAAACAACGGTTCTTCGACCTCGCGGAGAACCGCTTGGGGCTCTTGCCGGTTTAGGTTGGCAACGATCCGGCGAACGATCCCCAGCGCGTGTCCGTCGTTTTCCGCATAGTGGTCGGCCACACCGGATTTTCGCGCATGAACCTCGGCGCCGCCGAGATCTTCGGCGCTGACCACCTCGCCGGTTGCCGCTTTGACGAGCGGTGGCCCGCCAAGAAAGATCGTACCGGTGCCTTTGACGATGATGCTTTCGTCGGCCATCGCGGGGACATAGGCGCCGCCTGCCGTGCACGACCCCATGACTGCCGCAATCTGGGGGATGCCTGCCGCGGACATCTGCGCCTGGTTAAAAAATATGCGCCCGAAATGCTCGCGGTCGGGAAAGACCTCATCCTGGTTGGGCAGATTGGCGCCGCCGGAGTCCACTAAATAGACGCACGGCAGTTGATCCTCCAGGGCGATTTGCTGGGCCCGGAGGTGTTTTTTTACGGTAAGCGGATAGTAGGTGCCGCCTTTGACCGTGGCATCGTTCGCCACGATCATGCATGGCTGCCCCATGATGCGACCGATGCCGGTCACGATCCCGGCGGCAGGAACGGTCTCTTCGTACACGCCGTGCGCCGCGAGCGCAGAGAGCTCGAGAAACGGCGCACCGGAATCGCATAGTGTCGTAATGCGGTCGCGCACCGGCATTTTTCCGCGTTCGAGATGGCGAGCTTGGGCACGCGCACCACCACCTTCTGCGATGGTCGCCGTGACCTGACGAAGATCGTCGACGAGGCCCTGCATATGGGCCGCATTGGCATGGAATGCGTCGTCCTTTTTCTTAAAGGCGGTCTCTAGCACCGTCATTGAGCTACCAACCGCCTGTTTCCACCCAACGCGCCATCTGGTCGAAACGGTCCGAGCCCCAGAACGGTTCGTCGCCGACGAAAAAGAAGGGCGAGCCGAACACGCCGCGCTCCAGTGCAGCGGCCGTTTCGTCTTTCAGGCGTTGCTTGATCGCCGGATCCTTTACAGCGGCGAGAAAGGCCGCGCGATCAACGCCCAAACCGGCCGCAAGGTCGGCGGTCTTTTCGGCGGGGCTGACATCGCGGCCCTCTCCGAAATAACCGTGATAGAAGGCGCGCGCGAAATCCTTTGCAGTGTCTTCGTTCTGATCGGCCAGCCAGTAGAAGCCGCGCGCTGCGGCAAGGGTGTTGTGCGGAAAACCATCCGGAAGAAGACACGTGACACCAAGCGCGCGGGCTGTTCGATTGATGTCTCGGGTCGCGTACTCGCCCTTCAGGGGATAGCTGAGAAGGGGTGCGGTGCCGACCGCCTTGAAGGCTGCGCCGAGCATGATGGGACGCCAGGCAACGACGCAGTCGCGGTCGCGCGCCCAGGCATCGATTTGGATGTTGGCGAGGTAGCCGTAGGGCGATGCAAAATCGAAATAGAAATCAATGGTTTGAGACATGCGTTCATTCTAGGCCATGCCCCACACCGCCGCCACAAGGTCAGACACCGTCGCGACACGCTACCGGAATGCGATCACTTCAGCGCCAAGCCATTGATCGAGATAGGGGATGCGGTCGTGACCCCAGAAGGTCTCTGCGCCAACAGCAAACCATGGCGCCCCGATCATGCCGGACGCTACAGCCTGTGCTACAGCGGCTTCGTGCGCGGCCTGCCCTTCTCCGCTCGTCGCATATTGCTTCATCAGCGCACTGGAAAGGTGGAAACGGCGCAACCCCGACACCACCGCGTCGACGCTTTTGAGCGCTTTGCCTTGGGCCCAAATGATCGACAGTGCCGCCAGAGTAATTGTTCGCAGCTGCGCCTCGTTACCGTCCGCTAAGGCATAACAGGTGTTGTATAGTTCATTGCAGTCGAATGGCGCCGCCTCTCCTTCCGGTCGTACAAATGGCAGGCCGCGCAGACGGCAAACCCGCTCAACATCGTGCCGCCAATAGGTCAGTTTCTGTTCCGGGATCGCCGGCCGGGTCCCGTCCCCACCTTTGCTGAGCACAGTGCTAAGACGAACCGGACGCCACAGCACCGTGAGCCCGTGGCGTTGTCCGACCTCGTCGATCAGCTGTGCAGCGACATACGAATAAGGTGATCCAAACGCCGGATAGAAGATGATCGGGTCGAGGTTCATCGCATGCGCGCCACGACTTCGATTTCGATCCGTATCTCAGGGTCAATCAACTCGGCCACGACGGCGGTTGCGGCCGGGCGAATGTCGGCAAAGTGGCTACCGATAGCCGACAGAATCGCGTCGATGTCGTCCCGTCGGGCGATGTAGTAACGGGCTTGAACGACGTCGCTCAGCGCTGCGCCGGCCTCGCTTAAAGCGGCGTGTATGTTCTCGAACGCCTTTGACACCTGCCCTTCTGCGCCATCGACAATCCTGCCGGTCGTATAATCGGTGCCGGTCGTGCCGGAGACGAAGACCCATTCGCCATCCACGACGACGCGGGAATAGCCGTATTTTTGTTCCCAGGCGCTCCCGGTGCTGAACCGGCGGGGTTCCATCAACGTGCGTTCGCTATGCCGCGATGCGTTCGATCCCAATGGCGGTTGCTTCACCGCCCCCAATGCACAGGCTGGCAACGCCCCGGTTCAAACCGTTCTTCGCGAGAGCGTAGTACAACGTGGCGATGATCCGGGCGCCCGATGCGCCCACCGGATGGCCCAGCGCGCAGGCGCCGCCATGAACATTCATGCGATCATGATCGATCCCGATGTCCTTCATCGCGGCCATCGTCACAACGGCGAACGCTTCGTTGACCTCAAAGAGATCGACATCGTCCCGTGACCAACCGGTCTTCTCGAACAGTTTGTTCATCGCGCCAATCGGCGCGGTGGTGAACCACGACGATTCTTGGCTATGGGTGGTGTAGTCGACAATCCGCGCCAACGGCGTCAGCCCCCGCTTCTCGGCCTCCGATTCGCGCATCAGCACCAGCGCGGCTGCGCCATCGGAGATGGCCGACGAATTGGCCGCCGTGACCGTCCCGCCCTCGCGGAAGGCAGGCTTGAGTTGCGGGATTTTTTCGATTTTGGCGGTGAACGGCAGCTCATCCTGGCTCACCGTCGTTTCGCCGGCGCGAGTCTTCACTGTCACCGGTGTGATTTCATCGCTGAACGACCCGTCCTCGTTGGCTTTTTTTGCCCGTTCGAGCGAGGTCAGTGCAAAGTTGTCCTGCTGCTCGCGGGTAAACTGATATTTCTCGGCGGTATCTTCCGCAAAGGAGCCCATCAGCTTGCCGGGCTGATCGATGGTGTCTTCCAATCCATCGATGAACATGTGGTCGTAGATCTTGCCGTTGCCCAGGCGGTAGCCGCCACGCGCTTTGTCGAGGAGGTAGGGCGTATTGGACATGCTCTCCAGACCGCCGGCGACCATAATCGTCGCCGACCCCGCCGCCACCTGGTCTGCCGCCATCATCGTGGCGCGCATGCCGGAGCCACACATCTTGTTGATGGTTGTCGCCCCGACGCTGATCGGAATACCGCCGGCCAACGCCGCTTGGCGCGCGGGCGCTTGTCCCATGCCCGCCGGCAGGACGCAGCCCATGATCACGTCATCGACGGTGTCGGGCGCGACTCCGGCCTGCTCAAGCGCCGCCTCGATTACGGCGCCACCGAGCTTGGGCGCGTCGACGGACGACAGGGCCCCTTGGAAGTTGCCGATGGGCGTGCGCGCCAATCCAACGATCACGATGGGATCCTGTGCGTTTTTCATTCTCTGCCTCATGTCCAAGATGCGAACCGGCCCGCACGGTAGAGGAAACGCGCCGCCCCGAAAAGGCAGCGCGGATACCTCGCGGAAATCCATGCTAAGCGCGGGATGCGGGCATCGCGCCAAGTTCCTGCCGCCGGATGGCCGCAAATGCTAGACTGAGCCATCGCAGTGGCAGGA
>CALJDF010000112.1 GCA_938023835.1 uncultured Alphaproteobacteria bacterium | reverse complement strand
AGCTTTCGCCACCCTTCGTCATTGAGTTCGAAAACGGTGCCCAGGACCACCTTGAGGAACGGGCGGCCGATCGCAAGGCCCACAAACAAAGCCGCGGCGATCAACACGTTGGCGATCGTCGGTTTGAGCTTGATAAACGTTTCGTCGTTCAGAATCAGGGTCAGACTGCCGAACGCCAGGACCATCACGGCGGTAACCACCGGCAAGAGCGGCAAGCGTCGCTCGATCGAGTATGAAATACCGAGCGAGGCAACGATCGCGATCATGAAAGCGCCGGTCGCAACAAAAATATCGGCACGCGCATTGGCAATGAAGAAAACGGCAAGCGGGCCGAGGTCCAATGCGAACTTGAGGAACGGGCCGATGGTTCGACGCGCTTCGCTATTGTCGGTCAACGGACACTCCTGATTGAAGGGCACCACGGCGACGCGAGGACATTCGCAACTGGGCGACCGAGGTCATGCGCTTGTGCGTCATGAGTCCGTACCATCAAGCCCGACGATGGCCCGCGCGAACGCGCCTGCCTCGAAGGGCTGGAGATCGTCGATCCCCTCGCCCACGCCGATGGCATGAACCGGCAAACCAAACCGCGACGCGACCGCAACCAAAATGCCGCCGCGGGCGGTGCCGTCCAGCTTGGTCATCACGAGACCGGTCACGGCGCAGGCCTGCTGAAACAGATCGACCTGTGACAGCACATTTTGTCCTGTCGTCGCGTCGAGTACCAAGACCACCGCATGCGGCGCGGTCTCGTCTTTCTTTTTGATAACCCGCACGATCTTTTCGAGTTCGGCCATAAGACCGGCCTTGTTCTGCAGGCGGCCTGCGGTATCGACCAGCAGAACGTCTTTGTGCTGCGCCTTTGCAGACTCCATCGCGTCGAACGCAAGGCCAGCCGGGTCGGCCCCGACTTCTTTGGCAAAAACGACGGCGTTGGCGCGCTCGCCCCAAACATTGAGTTGGTCGATCGCCGCAGCGCGAAACGTATCGCCGGCAGCAATCGCGACCTTGAGCCCGTTATTGGCAAATTGATGCGCGAGTTTGCCGATGGTCGTGGTCTTCCCCGAACCGTTGACGCCTACAACCAGCACGACAAACGGCGCACGGGTGGCATCGATGTCGAGCGGAATCGCCACAGGTGTGAGGACTTGTTCGATCTCCTCGGCGAGGAGCGTATTGATGTCTTGGGCCTCGTCGGGCCGCTTGGCCGCGATCGCCTCAACGATGCTGCGCGCGCCGTCGATTCCCATATCCGCAGTAATCAACAGGTCTTCGAGATCGTTCAACGTGTCGCGGTCGAGCTTGCGGCCGGCGAAGACGCCCGCGATCCCTTGGCTCAGGCCACCGGCCGAACGGGAAAGACCGCTGCGCAGCCGGCCGAGCCAGCTTTTCTTGGCGCCGTCAGCCACGGATCGCACCCAGCAATGTTTCGTCGGTATGGCCGGTAAGGGCGACCTGCACCCAAGTACCCGGAGCGGCGGCGGCGTCAACGGAAACGGGTAGATAATGGGCGGTTCGGGCGAGGCCCGGCTCTTCGATCACCGCATCGACGTGGCGGCCAACGAAGCGCGCGAAGGTAGCGGTGCGCTGCCGAATACCGGCGGCTCGCAAGGCTGCAGCGCGCGCGCGGCGCACGGCTTTGGGCCAGGACGGCATCTTAGCCGCCGCAGTGCCTTCGCGCGCCGAATAGGGAAACACGTGAAGCAGCGCGAGGTCCGCTTCTTCGACCAGCGCAAGTGTGTTGTCGCTTTGCGCCTCGGTCTCGCTGGGGAACCCCGCGATAAAGTCCGCGCCAATGACGGTGTCCGGGCGGACCGCGCGGAGAGCCGTCGCGACGCGCACAACATCGGCGCGCCGATGACGGCGCGCCATCCGGCGCAGCACCATGTCGTCGCCCGACTGCACGCTGAGGTGCCAGTGCGGCTGTAGACGATCGTCGCGGCCGTAGAGATCGATTAGGCGGTCGCTGACCTCCACGGGATCAATCGAGGTGATGCGCACCCGCATGTCAGCGGGCAGCGCACCGAGCAGCTCTTCGACGAGTTCGACGATCGTCGAGGGCGCCTCGAGGTCTTTGCCGTAATCGCCGATGTCGACGCCGGTCAGCACGATCTCTCGATACCCGTTGTCATAGAGACGGTGCGCCTGGGCAATGACCTCGCCCGCCAAGACGCTGCGTGAGGGGCCGCGGCCGAAGGGGATGATGCAAAACGTGCAGCGATGATCGCAGCCGTTCTGGATTTGCAAGAAGGCGCGCGAGCGGCCGTCGAAGCCTTCGATGAGGTGCCCGGCGGTCTCGCTGACAGTCATGATGTCGCCGACCAAGGGCGCTTCGCCCAGGTGCTTAAACGTTTCGGGCGCAAGCTTTTCTTCGTTGCCGACGACGGCGTCGACTTCGTCCATCTCGGCGTAGCGCGCCGGCGTAATTTGCGCGGCACAGCCGGTGACGATCAGCTTGGACTTGGGCCGTTCGCGGCGGAGGCGGCGGATGGTCTGGCGGGCTTGGCGTTCGGCCTCAGCTGTCACGGCGCACGTATTGACCACGACGGTGTCCGACAGGCCGGCCAGCGCCGCGTTGCGCCGGATGACCTCGGATTCATAGGCGTTGAGGCGACAGCCGAAGGTGACCACGTCGATCATGAGGCGGCGGCCATCAAATGGTCGAGGTCAACCGTGCCGGTGAAACTGGTCACGACCGGTCCGGTCATCAAGACGTGGTTGTCCTCCCGCCAAGTGATTTCAAGCGCGCCGCCCGGGAGCTGCACCTGAGCCGAACGGCCGCACAAATTCCGCCGCGCCGCGGCGACCAGCCCGGCGCAAGCCGCCGTGCCGCAGGCCAACGTCAGGCCAACGCCGCGTTCCCATACGACGAGCTTGATGAAGTCGTGTGCGACCTGGGCAAGGCTGATGTTGGTGCGTTCGGGAAACAACGGGTGGTGCTCGAGCTCGCGGCCGAAGGCGCCGAGATCGTATCGGGCGATATCATCGACGAAGAACACTGCGTGGGGGTTACCCATGTTGACGCCGACGGGATCGCTGAGTGCACCTGTGGCGGTCTCGTGGGTCAGGTCGAGGTGCAGCGTGTCCATCGCACGCGCGACGGGGATGTCCTGCCAGTCGGTGCGGGCCGGCCCCACATCCACCGTGGTCATGCCGGCGGTGCCCGTCGTCGCCGAGACCAAGCCGGAATCGGTTTCTAATATGACCGTGTCTTGCTGCAGTTCGTCCAAAAGGAGAGCCGCGACGCAGCGGGTGCCGTTGCCGCAAGCCCCGACGGTCGCACCGTCGGCGTTGGCCA
>CALJDF010000111.1 GCA_938023835.1 uncultured Alphaproteobacteria bacterium | reverse complement strand
CCACCAACAGCCCGTAGCCGAGAAAACTCGGCGAGCGCAGCAAGGTGCCGTAGGCATTCGCCATGCCACCACCGCGCCCCGACAACCGCCGCGACGGCGGATGGGTCTCGGGCAGCCACAAATAAACCAACAACATCGGGAGCGCTGCCGCCACGGCAAGGAACCAGAAATTCGCGCGCCAGCCGAACACGATCAGGGCGCTGCCGATCGAGGGCGAAATCGCGGCCGTAATGCCGGCCCCCACGGCGAGATAGCTCATGATCCGCACCGCGTCCTCGCGGCCGTACAAATCGCGTACGATGGCCCGCACCAAAACGCTGCCGCAGCACGCGCCAAACCCCTGCACCACGCGCGCCACCAACAGCCAGTCGATTGACGCCGCAGCGGCACAGGCCGCGTTTGCGGCCAGAAACAGGAACATCCCGCCAAACAACACCGAACGGCGGCCGAGCCGGTCCGAGATCGGCCCATAGACAAGCTGACCGGCGGCAAACCCTGCCAGGAAGACTGTAATGGTCAGTTGAACCGCCGCCGCCGTGGTCTCCAACGACTGCGCAATGTCCGGCATCGACGGCGCAAAGACGTTAATTGCCACGATCCCGCCAACCTGGATTGACAGCAGCAGCGGGACTGGCGGCTTTTTGGTGTCTGTGGGGGTCATAGGAGCGCGGGAAAGACCGGCAACATAACCGGACGGCGGCGTGGTTGTCTCCTCCGTCTATTTGTTTGCCCGAAACGCCCCGCTGCGCTTGTGCAGTGCACCAATCCCACCATATATTCCCGGCCCTCAACCAGGACAGGCTCATGGAACTCCGCAACGTTGCGGTGATCGCCCACGTCGATCACGGCAAGACGACCCTTATTGATGCGCTGCTGCGGCAAAGCGGTACCTTTCGCGACAACCAAAAGGTGGCCGAGCGCGCGATGGACTCCAACGATCAGGAGCGCGAGCGCGGCATTACCATTCTCGCCAAGTGTACCTCCGTGGCCTGGCGCGACACCCGCCTCAATCTGGTCGACACCCCAGGCCATGCCGACTTCGGGGGTGAGGTCGAGCGCATTTTGGGCATGGTCGACGGCGTCCTGTTGCTGGTCGATGCCGCCGAAGGCGTCATGCCGCAAACCAAGTTCGTTCTCGGCAAAGCCCTCAAACTCGGTCTCAAGCCCATCGTCGTCCTCAACAAGACCGATCGCCCGGATGCGCGCCCCGATGAAGTCCACGAAGAAGTCTTCGATCTCTTGGCCTCGCTCGACGCCACCGAAGAACAGCTCGACTTCCCCGTCATCTACGCTTCCGCCAAACACGGTTGGGCCTCCCTCACCCTCGATGGCCCGCGCGAAGAGATCGCGCCGTTGCTCGACTTGATCCTCGAGCGGGTCGAGGTTGCCGCCGGCGACCCCGAGGCGCCGTTCGCCATGCTGGCGACAATCTTGGAATACGATTCCTTCTTGGGCCGCATCGTCACCGGGCGCATTCACTCGGGCCGCCTAAGCGCCAACATGACCGCCAAGGTTCTCACCATCGACGGTGAAGAAATCGAAACCACGCGGCTCACCAAGTTGCTCGCCTTCCGCGGCCTCGACCGGGTGCCCTTGGAAAGCGCCGAGGCCGGCGACATCGTCGCCATTGCGGGTCTCAGCAAAACCACCGTCGCCCATACGATTTGCGATCCCAGCGTGGCGACACCCATCGCTGCCCAGCCGGTCGACCCGCCGACGCTCGCCGTGACCTTCACGATCAACGATTCACCGTTGGCCGGGCGCGACGGCGACAAAGTCACCTCGCGTCTCCTGCGCGCCCGCTTGCTGCGCGAGGCCGAAGGCAACGTGGCGATTCGGGTCAGCGAAGCAGACCGCAAAGACAGCTTCGAGGTTGCCGGTCGCGGCGAGCTTCAAATCGGCGTCCTGATCGAAACCATGCGCCGCGAAGGCTTCGAACTCGCGATCAGCCGCCCGCGCGTTTTGTTTCAAAAAGACCCCGACACCGGCAAAGACCTCGAACCCATCGAAGAGGTCGTCATCGATGTCGACTCCGATTACGCCGGCGTGGTCGTCGAAAAGATGAGCCAGCGCAAAGCCGAACTCACTGAAATGAAGCCCACCGCCGGCGGCAAGCACCGCCTCGGCTTTCTCGCGCCCTCACGCGGCCTCATCGGCTACCACGGCGAATTTCTTACGGACACGCGAGGTACCGGCGTCATGAACCGGGTGTTCCACAGCTTCGCCCCGCACAAAGGCCCGATCGGCAACTACCGCAACGGCGTCTTGATCTCGATGGACGACGGCAAGTCCGTGCCCTTCGCGCTATGGAACCTCGAAGAGCGCGGCGTGTTGTTCATCGAGCCCGGTGTCGACGTCTATCGCGGCATGATCATCGGCGAGCATTCCCGCGGCAACGATCTCGACGTGAACCCGTTGAAATCCAAACAGCTCACCAACATCCGCGCCGCCGGCAAGGACGACGCCGTCCGCCTCACCGCGCCCCGCCGCATGAGCCTCGAAGAGGCCGTCGCCTACATCACCGACGACGAACTGGTCGAGGTCACCCCCAAAGCCATTCGCTTGCGCAAAAAGCTCCGCGAAATACACGAACGCAAAAAAGCGATGCGCGCCGCAAGTTAAGCGGGCAACACCGGCGCCTTGGTGTGCCAATCGGTTTCGCGCTGATAGGCGTGGCCGACCTCGAACAACAGATCTTCCGAGAACGGCGGGCCAACCAATTGCTGGCTCACCGGTAGCCCATTGCCGGAAAACCCGCACGGCACGGCAAGACCGGGCAGCCCGAGGTAGTTCATGGCGCGCATGCACCACGCGAGCTTCTCGTTGATCGCCAGCGCGTTCTCGCCCACCGCCGCATCGGTATCGGCCAACGTCGGTACCTCGATCGGCAGGCCCGTCGTGTGCAACACGTCGCAGACATCGAACACCCGGTTGCAGAACGCGGTCACGTGCTCGCCGCGCAAGCGTTGCGCTTGGAGGTAACGCACGCCCGGAATGTAGAGACCGCCCTCAATGCGCGCGCGCACCTCGGCCGAGTACTCTTTACCCCGTGTTCGCAACCAATCGGCATGGATATTGGCAGCCTCGACCTTCAGCACCACGTTGCACAGATCGCGATAGACCTCCATATCCGGCACATCGACGTCGACAATCTCCGCGCCTTGGGCGCGATATACATCGAGCGAGGCCTCAAGTGCCGCGCGCACCGAGGGCGCCACATCGTCATAGAAGTAGCTCGTCGGCACCCCGATCCGCACGCCCTTCACCGACGCGTTGGCCAATTGCCCTTCGTAATCCGGCACCGGCTCATTGGCCGTCGACGGATCATCGGGGTCGGCCCCCGCAACGATCCCCATCAGCCGGGCGCAGTCCTGCACCGTGCGTGTCATCGGCCCGGCATTGTCCAAAGAATAAGACAGCGGCATCACCCCATGCCGGCTCACCCGACCGAACGTGCCCTTGATCCCAACGATCCCACACATGGTTGAGGGAATGCGGATCGACCCACCGGTATCGGTCCCCAGCGCCCCGAACACCATCCGCGCCGCGACCGACGCCCCGGACCCGGACGACGACCCCCCGGTGATGTGATCGGGGTTCCACGGATTGCGGCAATGGCCGAAATGCTCGTTGCGTCCCGCCGCCCCCATGGCGAGTTCCGACATGTTCAATCCACCGAGATGCAACGCGCCCGCATCCGCCAACCGGCGCAACACCGTCGCGTCATAGTCCGGCGTCAGATCGCCCAAGATTTTCGAGGCGCAGGTCACCCGCTTGCCGGCGCGATAGAATAAGTCTTTGTGCGCCAGCGGCACCCCATGCAGCGGCCCGCGCACGGTGCCCGCCGCCAAGTCCGCGTCCGCCGCTTTGGCTTGGGCCAGGGCGTCCTCGGCATCAAACGAAATGAACGCGTTGATCTTGGGCTGCCACGCCGCGATCTGATCGATGCACGCCTGTGTGGCCTCCACCGACGAAATGGTCTTGGCCTGAATGGCGTCGGCGACTTCCGTCAGCGACATCGCAAGAATATCGCTCATCCTTACTGCCTCGGCCGCTTGAGTTTCTGCAACACACCGGAAAAGCCCAACGCATCGACGTGGTAGGCCAAGCGGCGACTTTCCATCATCGCCGTGGTGTTGAGCTGATTGACTTCCGCCGCCAACGCCGCCGCGCGGCTATCGGCAATCGGCATTTCGTGCAGGCTTTCCGCCAACCGACGCACGTCGGGCGGCTCTACTTTCTTGGTGCTCATGTCGTCCTTCTATGCGGTCGCGAACGGGTCTTCCTTGGGCAGCGGCGTGCGCCCTAGGATCATGTCGGAGGCCTTCTCGGCGATCATCACCGTGGGCGCCTGCGTGTTGCCTGAATCAATCACCGGCATCACCGAGGCATCGACCACCCGGAGTCCCTCAATGCCGTGCACCTTGAGTTGCGGGTCGACCACCGCCATCGGGTCGGTGCCCATCTTGCAGCTCGAGGTCGGATGGAACACGGTCTCACTGCTCGCGCGAATCCAGTCCTCGATATCGGCGTCCGATGTCACCCCTTCGTCAGGTGAAATCGGTTTCCCGCGATAGGGCTTGAAGGCATCTTGCGCGAACAAGTCGCGCACGATCTTGACCCCTTCGCGCATCACCTCGACATCCTTCGGCGCCGACAAGTAATTCGGTTTCATCAGCGGCTTGTCGAACGGGCTGGCCGATTTCAGCTCGATGCTGCCGCGGCTTTCGGGGCGTAGCTGATACACATGAATTAAGAAGCCGTGCTTGCCCTGCCCCTTCATCGTGGTTTCAAGGTTCAGGCCCGGCACCAACGATATTTGCAAATCCGGCGTTTCCAAATCCGGGCTGGTCTTAGCAAACAGTCCCGCCTCTAAGGGCAGCGAGGCCGCGATGCCGGTGCCGAACAGCATCACCTGCAACATCATCCCCACCGCCCGGTCGGGCCGGAACCAGCGATACATTGTGATGGGCTGCAAACACTCGTGCTGCACATAGACCCCGAGGTGGTCCTGCAGGTTTTGTCCGACGCCCGGCAGGTCATGCACCACCGCAATACCGAGATTGCGCATCGCCTCGCCATTGCCAACGCCCGAGAGTTGCAACAGCGCCGGCGAATTAATCGCCCCACCGCTAAGTATGACCTCGCGATCGGCGTGAACCTGTTTGCGCGTCCCGTGCCAGTCGTACTCGACTCCGACCGCCCGCTTGCCCTCGAACAAAACGCGCGTCGCCTGGGCATGGGTTTGCACATGCAGGTTCGGCCGCTTCATCGCCGGGCGCAGAAACGCCACCGCCGTACTCTGGCGACGGCCCTTCACGACGTTGAAGTCGTGCCACTGATAGCCTTCCTGTAGGCGTCCGTTGAAATCGTCGGTCTCGCGGTGGCCGCGCGCGCGGCAGGCATCGAAGAAGGCGTGGTACAGCGGATTGTCCGAATAGGCGCGCTTGATTTTCCACGGCCCTTCGGTGCCATGGAACGGCGTGTCCTTCTTTTCGACATGTCCCTCGGCGCGTTTGAAGTAGGGCAACACGCTCGCGTAGTCCCAGCCCTCGTTGCCCATCTGCCGCCAGGTTTCGTAGTCCTGCGGCTGACCGCGCACATACATCATGCCATTGATCGAACCGGACCCGCCGATCACCTTGCCACGCGGCCAGTGCAGTTCGCGGTTCTTGAGGTTGGGCTCGGGCTGGGTGTCGTACCCCCAGTTGATCGACTTGGCGAAATACGCGACCCCGGCCAGCAGCGGAATGTGAATGATCGGGCTCCAGTCGCGCCCCCCGGCCTCGAGCAACAGAACCCGGTTCTTCGGGTCTTCGGACAACCGGCTAGCCAACACGCACCCCGCGGAGCCCGCGCCCACAATGATATAGTCGTAGTCGGTCATGATCCCGTCCTCCCCAAAATAGCCGGGCAAACTAACACAGCCCGCACAGCGTTCGAAGGGTCAGCGGCAAATTGACGTATGTCAGTGCGCAGTGTTCAAGTACCCCCTAACCAGCGTATGATCTGGCGAAATTTAAGAGGCGCTGGCGCCTGCATTAGGGAGAAACGACATGGCGAAGAAGAAATCTAAGGGCGCAGCGAAGAAGAAAAAGGCTGTCCGCAAGCCGGCCAAAAAGGCCGCGCGCAAGCCCGCGCGTAAACCAGCAAAGAAAGCGGCGCGCAAGCCGGCCAAAAAGGCCGCGCGCAAACCCGCCAAGAAAATGGCTGCGAAGAAGAAAGCAACAGCGCGCAAGTCCACGCGCCGCGCCGCGCCAAAGGCATCTTCGAGCAAGTGGATTCCGGGCCATCCGTATCCCGAGCCCAAGGTCAAACGCATTCGCACCGCCAAGGGCCGTCGTCCTTACTTCTTCGACGATCCCAACATCGACAAGTTGCTGGCAATGATCATGGCGCTCACCGGCGAGGTATCGGTTATCCGCGAACGTCTCGACACCCACGAACGCCTTGCCCAGAAAAAGAAGTGGGCGTCGCATCAAGCGATCGAGGATTACAAGCCCGACGATATCACCGAGGCCTTCCGGGCTCAGTGGCGGGCCGACTACATCGCGCGCATCTTGCGCATCGTTCAGGTGGAGCTCGACCAGATCACACGTGGCGAAACTGAAAAAGACTACGACAAGATCGTCGAAGAGATCTCCAAATAGACGTCATCCAGGGTCCACCGAAAAGGGGCGCTTCGGCGCCCCTTTTTTTGCCCATATCCGACGACGG
>CALJDF010000110.1 GCA_938023835.1 uncultured Alphaproteobacteria bacterium | reverse complement strand
CGGCCACATGGGGGGCGCCTCGGTCGCCACCGAGTTTACGCTGACCCAACGCGACAAGGTCCGCAATCTGGTCTTGTTCGCCCCGTTGGCGATGCCCGACCAAGTCCGTCTCGCGATGGCGCCGCATTACGCGCCGCCGATCATGCCCAAATGGGACGGCTCGCACTTGATCAGTTTGTGGTTCGCGATGCGCAACGAGCAGTTGTTCTGGCCCTGGTACAACGAATCGATCGAAGCGGTGCGCCTGATCGAACCCGAGATCGACCCCAAACTGCTGTCGCGCAAGATCACCGGCGTGCTCAAGCATTACCGCAACTACCACAAAGTCTGGGCGGCGATGTTCGACTACCCGGTGCGTGACCGATTGCAAATGATCCCGGTCCGTACCTTGGTGGCCTCGATCGAGGACGATCCCTTTCACCAATTTGCACCCGAGGCCGCGGCAATGGTGCCCGACGGCGATTATCTGATGCTCGACTTTCAGAACGATGCGATCGCCAAAGGCGTGGATGACTTTCTGAACGGCGCCGCGTGAGCATCACCCGACATTTCGTCAATGTCGGCACCCGGCAGGTGCATTATCGCCGCGCGGGATCGGGCGCGCCGGCCGTGTTGCTTCATGCCAGCCCAAGTTCCTCGTGGGCGTTGACGACCTTCGTCGAGGTGTTCGGCCGAGACTATGCGGCTATTGCCTTGGATACGCCGGGCTATGGGCTGTCCGACCCGCTTGTCGTCGAGACACCGGAGATCGGCGACTACGCCGAGGCGCTGGCCGAAACCTTGGATGCCCTGGGCATCGCGCAATGCGCCTTGTTCGGCTCCCACACCGGCGCCACGGTGGCGATCGAGTTTGCCCGGCGCTATCCGGCGCGGGTCTCCGTGGCGATGTTCGACGGGTACCCGGCGTGGCCGGATCACGAGCGGGCCAACATGCTGCGGGAATACCTGCCGCCGTGGCAGCCGGTCTGGACCGGGCTGCACCTGGTTGAGTTCTTTTTGCGCTATCGCGAGATGAGCATTTACTGGCCGTGGTACGACAAGCGCAAAGCAACCCGCGCGACGGCCGGAGGCCGCAATATCGAGATGACGCATCGGATCGCCTTGGCCGGGTTCAGCGCGGGGGCGGGCTATGCCAAGGGCTATGCCGCGGTCTTTCGCTACCCCGAGATCGAGGCGGTGCAGGGCCTGACCGTGGCGACGTGTTTTGCCGGACGGGCGGAAGATTCGTTGATCGAATCATTGAAGCTACTGGGCGACCTGCCGGAGGGATGCTGGCAAGAAACGCTGCCCGCCGACGATCACGGCGCGGCGGTGCGTTACCGAGACATTATTGCGGCGCACGTGCCGGACGGGACGGCACCGCCACCGCCCGAAGTCGCACCCCTCCCCGACCGGATGACCCGGCGGTTCGTCTCGGTCGCGAACGGCGAGGTTTTGGTACGGGCGTGCGGTACGGGTGATGCGCCACCCCTGCTCGTCTTGCCGCATATGCCGGGGTCGAGCGCACCTTATGAGACGTTGATGTATGCGATGGCACGACACCGCCGCGTGATCGCCATCGATCCACCGGGCAACGGCGATTCCGATCTGGAACAGGTCCTCGACATCGATGCGCAAGCGGGGGTCGTTACGGCGGTCCTCGATCATCTCGGTTTGGATCGTGTCAATGTCTACGGGCACAACGGCGGGGCGACGATGGCGGCGGCGTTTGCCGGGCAGAACGAAACCCGGGTACGGCGCCTTATTCTCGATGGCGCGATGGCCCTGCCGCCGACGATCCGCGACGCGGTGGCACCGGGCTATGCCCCGCCGATCCACCTCGAGCCGGATGGAAGCCACTTGCTCAAGCTGTGGACGGCGTTGCGCAACGAGCAGCTTTATTGGCCTTGGTACAACGAGGGCGTGGAGAGCGTTCGGTATGTCGAGCCCGATGCGGATCCGGCGCGTTTAACGACGCGATTGGTGGGCATCCTCAAACAACACCGAAACTATGCAGGCACCTATGCCGTCTTGTTTGCCGATGATCTCGCGGCGCGCCTTGGGGCGATCCGCTGTCCGACGCTGGTGTGTGTCGCCGAAAACGATCCGTTCGCAGATTTTCGTGACCGCGCGGCGGCCCTGGTAAAGGGTGCGGAAACGGCCGAGGTCCCCCTCGCGCCGGTCGACAGGGCGGTCGCCTTGGCGGCCTTCCTCGACCGCTAGACGCCGGCGACGCGGCGCTTGACGAAATCGTCGATGAGGCCGGCCATCGTCTCGGGTTGATCTTGGCTGATGCGGTGGTCGCACGCGTGGATGTCGTGCGCCTCCGACCCCGGGATCATCTCTTGCAGGCGTTTCATGTTGTGCGCTGGAAAAACATGCGAGTCCGCGCCGCGCATCATCAACGTGGGGCATGACACGTTGATGTCGTCCCACATGTCTTCTTCCAAGAGGCCTTCGGTGTATTGCGCGCCGGCGGGGTAGTAGCGCCACTCGACCTCGCCCGAGTCGAGGCGTTTGAAGCTGTGCTCGGCGTAGTGGTCTTTCATGGCGTCGGACCACAAAGCGCTGAACGGCATGGCGGCCTTGGCGGTTTCGAAATCCGGAAAGCGGAAATTCTTGACGATCTCTTCTTTGACGTCGCCGCTAATCTTTTTGTCGAGCGACAAACCGGGATCGGCCACCACCAAACCGGCGATCCGCTGCGGGTACTGCGAGGCAACGAGTAACGCGATGTTGCCGCCGGTGGCGGCACCGACCAACACGATCCGATCGATCTGCAATGCATCGAGAAACTCAACGAGATCCCAGACGTATTCCTGCAGGACATAGCCGCGCTCGGGGTAATCGCTGAGGCCGTGGCCGCGCGCATCGGGCGCGATAAAGCGATTGGGCAGCGCGCTGGCATCGACCACGAAGTCCCAAACGCGCGCGTTGGTCCGGTTGGGATGCATGAGGAGGACCGGCGGCCCGGCGCCCGGCCAATCAAGATAATTGACCCGCAGACGCGGGAGGCGGATTTCTTCGACGATCGCAGGGCGTTTGAATGTCACCATGGTTCGATGGTTGCGGCTGCGCCGCACGGCGTCAAGGCGATTGGCGCTTATCAGGGCGGGCCGGTCAGGCTAAGAAGAACGCCTTACCAATGGCCAGCGTGTGCCCGTGCCGGACGCCCGACGCATCCTCGTGATCAAACACAGCGCCCTGGGCGACTTCGTCCTGGCGCTGGGCGCGTTCAAGGCGATCCGGACGCATCATCCCGATGCCCATATCACCTTGCTGACAACCGCGCCCTATGCCGATTTTGGTCGGGCGTGCGGCTGGTTCGATGCGGTTGAGGTCGATCCCAAGCCCAGCCTGTTCCAATGGCGCGCCTGGTTGGGCTTGCGCCGCTTTATCACGCGTAGCGGATTCGAGCGGGTCTACGATTTGCAGCACAGCGATCGCACCCACGCCTATTTTCGCTTTTTTGGGCGGGCTAAACCCGAATGGTCGGGGATCGCCAAAGGGTGCTCGCACCCCCACCGCAACCCCGCGCGGAATGCGATGCACACGTTGGAACGCCAAGCGGAGCAATTGGCGGACGCCGGCATCCCAACAACACCGACGCCGGATCTATCGTGGCTTGACGGCGATCTGAGGGAGTTCGATCTACCGGATCGGTTCGCGCTGATCGTGCCCGGCGGCGCGCCGCATCGACCGGACAAACGCTGGCCTGCCGCACATTACGGCACGCTGGCCACGGCCTTGTGCGCAAAAGGGCTCACACCGGTTGTCATCGGAACCAACGCCGAAGCCGCCGACATCGCCGCGATCAGCCGGATTGAACCGCGCGCCCAAAGCCTATTGGGTCGCACATCGTTCGGCCAAATCGTCGCCTTGGCACGGCGCGCAGCCCTCGCCATCGGCAACGATACCGGTCCGGTGCATTTGATCGCCGCCGCGGACTGCCCTTCGGTGGTGTTGTTTTCGCGCGCCTCGGTTCCGACCCAAACCCAGCCCAGGGGGGCGGTGGTCACGGTGATCCAGCGCGACGCGTTGGCCAACCTCGATACCGGGACCGTTCTGGACGCGGCAACGGCCATCGCGCGAGCGTCCTGACGACATAGCATTGCGCTTGATCGCCGGGCAGGGATAAATGTCGCGAACCACTCCCGTTCCGCGAGGGCCATTATGAGCACCGTGATCCAGCTATTTGCCACCGAACCGGCCAGTGATTTGCAACGGATGCAGCGCGAATTGGTGTTGGCCCACCACATCCTCGACCGGGAAGGACAGGGTCTGGACATCGCCGGGCACATCACGGCCCGGATGCCGGGTGCGGAGACATTTTGGTCGAACCGGTTCCGCCTCGGATTCGACGAAGCGGTCCCCTCGGAACTGCACGAAGCCGATATGAACCTCAACGTGTTGCAGGGCAACGGCGAAATCAGCCCGGCGTTGGATCTACATGCGGCGGTCTATCGACGTCGGCCCGACGTCAACGCCATTGTTCACACCCATGCGGTCAATGCGTTGGCACTCGCGTCGATCGGCGAACCGCTGGCAATGATCGATCAGCAGGCCAGCATCTTTTTCGAGGACATCACCTTTTTCAACGAGCACAAGGGCGTGTTCCTCGAAGGCGAGGGCGAAACCAACATGGTCGCCGAGGCGCTGGGCCAGAACCGCGCGGCGTTGTTGAAAAACCACGGGATCGTCGTTGTGGGCGCGAGTGTTCAGGAGGCGGTGATCGGCGCCCAAGTCCTGGAAAGTGCGGCGCGCGCCCAAATCAAGGCGATGGCGGCGGGGACTCTGGACCCGCTGCCGGTGCCCGCAGCACGGCAATCGAAAAAATTTCTCGGCCAGAAAGATATTTTCGACTGGAAGTTCGACTATTATGCGCGCCGCGTCTTGCGCGAGCGACCAGACCTGCGCGAGGCCCTGGAATCCCGGGGATAGCCCGACGCCGTTTGCGGCCCGAATGCCGCAGCGGCACAATGCAACCAGCGTGCGCGCCGAGCCGCGCCAATAGTGGGAGATGAAGCGATGCCTAATCCGATGCTCCGCCGTGTGCCGCGCGAGGAAATGACCGAGCGGATGGCCGCCGACTACGACACCGCGATGAAACTGCGCGATGACGCCACCATGAACGAAGTCGGCGCCAACGCGCCCGAACTCATGGTTTGGTACAAGGACGAATTCTACGGTCGCCTTTTTTATGGCGGTCGTGTCGAAGCGCGCCTAAAGGAAATCCTGCGCTACCGGCTGTCGATGACCCATGGCTGTGCCTATTGCAACAAGGGCAATCGCGACGCCGCCCAGAAGCAAGGCGTGACGGCCGAACAGCTTCGTTGGATCATGAACGAAGACGCCGAGTGCTTCGATGCCAAAGAGCGCGCCGTGCTTCGGTTGGCCGACCAGATCGTCATGACCAACATGAATGGTAACCTCGACAAAAAACTGTACGACGAGTTGAAGCCGCATTTCGACGACGCCCAGATTTTCGAGCTGGGTATGGTCGCCGGTATTCTGACCGGTATGGCGAAGTTCATTTTCGTTTACGATTTGGTCGAGAAAGAAGCGAACTGCCCGGTCGTGCCTCTTACCGAAGCGGCGGAGTAGCCTCGATCGATCAACACGCAAGACCGATGGGTCGCAAGAACGGGTACGGCCATGGCCGTGCCCGTTTTTTATTGGCCCACGACAGAAGGGTGACACGATGACCCGGGGCCGTGATTTCTACATCGATGCCGTGGTCAACGGATATTTCAAGGCGATGGACACCGGCGATGTCGAGGGCACGATTGCCTGCTTTGCGCCCGACGCCACGTTGACCTGGGAGACCAACGATCTAGTGCTGACCGGCCACGCGGAGATCCGCGCGTTTTTCACTGAGTTTATTGCGGGCACCAACATGCGTTTGCATGAAGTCCGCAACGCCGTGGTCGATACCGAGAAAGCGACCTGCGCGGTGGAGATTCGGTACCGCAGCGATATCAAGGACGGCCCCGATGTCGATATGGAGAACTGCAACTTCTTCGACTTCGGCCCCGACGGTACGTTCACCCGCGTTCGCTTTTGGTCGGGCAGCATTGTCGACTAGATCGGCAACTCGAGAACGAACCGCTAAGCGGGCTTACGGGCGTCGAGCACGTACATGCGATTGTTGGGTGTCACCGTCGACATCGGGATGACCACAGCGGTGTTGTGCGAGAAACCAGATTGCACCGCGACCTCGGCCAAGTCGGTATCCCCCAGGGTGCCGATGAAGGGCTCCGCGTTGTTGTGCGTGCTCCAGTCCACCATCGCCTGGACGTAGGGCGTTTTGTCGTGGTTGTGGGGAAAGTCCATGTGCAACGCCATGCCGCCCGGCGCCAATAGACGACGGGTCTCCTTGACGTAGTTGCGCAACGCCTTGGACGAAGTCTCGTGCATCATGATGCACGAGAAAATGAGGTCGAAGCTCTCGTC
Organism: uncultured Alphaproteobacteria bacterium; assembly: GCA_938023835.1. GTDB lineage: Bacteria > Pseudomonadota > Alphaproteobacteria > SHVP01 > SHVP01 > CALJDF01. Next base: position 4,122 of record CALJDF010000110.1, on the reverse strand, counting down.
TTCGAAATCGGTGGCCTCGGCATTTTGTTGCGAGAAATGCACGTCGTACCCGAGCGACGCCGCGCGCTTGTGCCCGTAGCGCAGAAGGGGTGCGGCGACATCGATGGCGTGGACCTCGGCATCCGGGAACGCCTCAGCAAACGCGCAGGTCACCTGCCCCGCGCCCGAACCCATATCGAGGATGCACTTGGGCTTGAAGCCGGGCCGCGTTTTTTCAAGATAGGCTAGGAGATCGTGACCGAAGGAGTCGTGATTGGGACCGCGCTGCCCGCGTGCATAGATGAAGGCACCGCGATCGAGCAACGCACCTTGATAGGCATCGTCTTCGGTGGACTCGGTGTGGTAGTTGCCGGGCATGCAGTGGATATCCACCGCCGTGAGGTAACGCGGCGCCTTGACCGCGGGATTAAGGCGCAGTGACCCGTTGCTTTTGCCGACGTTTTTCACGCGCTGGTTCAATGCGTCGTCCTGGCGGTCGAGCGAGCCTTGCACCGAGTCCCAAATCATTTCCTGTGTCGCGCGATTGAGCGAGCCCCAGGCCTGGTGATAGGGATGACGTTCCATCGCTTGGCGGGCCTCTTTGCGGGTCGCCGGCTTGCGCCCCTCGGCACGCTCGAATGCGGGTTCGACGGCATGTTTGTAGACCGTGTCGTTGCCGCCGACGATATCGCCCGCCACGTATTCGCGCAGGCGCAGGACAAAGTCTTGTCGCGCCATTTCGTCGTGACTGATTTCGGGAAACGCGCCGTGGGGTGCCTGACGGGTCATGGGTGCCTCCTGTTGAGGGCACCAGTTTAGCGCCGTCGGAGGGGCAACGTCATCCAAACCGCGCGAGGGGATGGGCTACGTCGGAATCCGCGCGCAAAACCGGTTTCCGCACTAGGATGACGGCCCGATCGACCGACAAGGACTGCGCACCGTGCCCCTCCCCACCCATTTTTCGTTTGAAACACCCGAAGGGCCGCTGGCGGTCGGGATCGATACGTTGGTCATCGCCGGCTGGACCGGACGCGACAAGACGGCGATGGAGGCGCACATCGCCGAATTGGGGGCGATCGGCGTGCGGCGACCAGCGACCACACCATGCTTTTATCGCGGCGCCAAATCGCTGCTCACCCAGGCGCCGAAGATCCAAGTGGTGGGGGGCGAGACCTCCGGCGAGGTCGAGTTCTTCGTGTTGCAACACAACGGCGCCCTTTGGGTGGGCGTCGGATCGGATCACACCGACCGCGCCTTGGAGACCCACAGCGTGAGCCTATCGAAACAGGTCTGCGCCAAACCGATCGGGCGCACGCTGTGGCCGCTGGGCGACCTGGAGGATCATTGGGACGCGTTGATGCTGCGCTCGTTTGCCACGATCGACGGCACCCGCATGCCCTATCAGGGCGGGCCCGTCACGACGATGTTGGCCCCGGCTGACCTGATCGCGGGGTATCGCGAGGCCGGCGGCACTTTCGAGGACGGCACGTTGATGTTTTGCGGCACCCTAGCGGTGCAAGGCGGGGTGCGGCCGGCGACACGGTTTGAGATCGAGGTGCACGACCCGGTGGCCGCACGCACCATGAGCCACGCCTACGACATCGAGGTGTTGCCCGACGCGGGCTAGGCCGTGACGGCCGATATCCTTTTCGCGGGTGCGATCAGACCTTGGTGCGCGGGAAGCCGTGTTCGGCCATGTCGTTCCACACCATTTGGTCGACGATCTTGCCGTCGCGCAGGGTGAAGCGGTCGATGTAGCGGATGTTTTGATAGGGCGTGCCGTCCATCAACTCGCCTTGCAACGTGCCGAAACAGAAAACCACGGTGCCGTCGTCCGCCTCGATTTCGTCGAAGCGTTGGAAGGCTTTCCAGGTGTTCTGCTGACGGCCTTTTTGGAACGCAACGAGTTCCTCGGGTGTGGTGAAGCGATGACCGCCCATGAAGATGGTGAAAAAGCCGGGACCCAACATCGCTTTGGCGGTGTCGAGGTCGCGCGCTTCCATGGTGCGCAAGTATTTGAGGACCAACTTGGAGGCCTCGCCCTTAGCGGTTTCGTCGCCGCGCGGCGGCGGGTTGGGTGGGATGGGGCGGTCGCCCGGGCCAAAGCCGTGCTCGCCCATGTCGTTCCACACCATTTGGCTGACGAACTTGCCGTCGCGCATGACGAAACGATCGATGAAACGGATGTCGCGGTAGTCCGTCTCCATGTCGATCTTTTTGCCGTACAGCGTGCCCCAGGCGTAGACCACGGTACCGTCGTCGGCCTTGGTCTCATCGAACCGATCGAAAGTCTTGAGCGCGGTGCCCTGGCGACCTTTGCCATAGGCGATCAAGCCTTCGAGGGTGTCGAAATGGCAATCGCCGGGAAACACCATGGTGAACCCCGGCGCCAACATGGCCTTGGCCGCATCGAGGTCACGGGCCTCCATGGTGCGCAGGTAGGTCAAGACATGATGCGCGGCGGAGCCGGGCTCGAGCGCGGCTTCGGAGTCGGGGGCAACTTTGGCGAGACTGGCCATGGGGATCTCCTGAATATGTGTGCGAACCATACCAGGGCGGGCCGCGGTAAATCTACGGATCGTGCTCGTCGGCACGGAGCAGCGTGAGGATCAAGGAAAAGATCTGATACCAGATATAGCCCAGAAACATGATGAACAGGATCGACCCCGGGATCACCAAAATGGTAATGCCCGAGCCCTTGATGGCCGGCAGTACCGTGACGGCAAACCAAATCCAGCCGCCGACCCCGATCGCAAAGGTGCCGACCCCGGCGCCCGCCAGGGCCACCGCAATACGCCAACTAAGGGTCGGCCCCTCGTCCACCGCGCGATCTCCGTCATGACTTTCGGACTCGTGGTCCGATCGACTATGGTAAACCATCTTCGGCGACTGCGAAGAACGCCATTTTGCGCGGGCGTCGCCCCGACCAGACCAACCATAGGATCATGATTGTGAGCAGCAACGGACACGGCCCCTACCCCACTCTCAAGGACCAACTGGCGGGCGACGACATCATCATCGCGCCGGGTTGTTTCGATGCGTTTTCGGCCATGATGGTGCAACAGGCCGGGTTCTCGGTCGGCTATATCACCGGCGCGTCGATCGCCTATACCCGACTGGGGATGCCCGATATCGGACTGGTGTCGATGAACGAAGTGGCGACCACGGTATCGCTGATCGACGAACGCGTCGGCATGCCCCTGATCGTCGACGGCGACACGGGCTGGGGCAATGCGATCAACACTCAGCGCACAGTGCGATTGTTCGAAGCCTCCGGGGCCTCGGCCATTCAGCTGGAAGATCAGACCTTTCCGAAACGCTGCGGCCACCTCAAAGGCAAAAGCCTGGTGCCGGCGGGCGAAATGGTCGGCAAGATCAAAGCGGCAGCGGATGTGCGGCGTTCGGACGAGTTTCTCATCATCGGCCGGACCGACGCGATCGCGGTCGAGGGCTATGAAAGCGCACTGGAACGCGCGGAACGCTATGTCGAGGCGGGCGCCGATATTCTGTTCATCGAAGCGCCGGAATCCGAAGACCAGCAGCGCGACATGTGCGCCCGCTTCAAAGACCGGGTGCCGTTGCTCGCCAACATGGTCGAAGGCGGCTCGACGCCGGTCACCGACGCCGCGGCGCTCCAAGAGATCGGCTATTCGATCGTGATCTTCCCGGGTGGGTTGTTCCGCGCCTACAGCCTGTTGGCCGGCGAATATTTCGCCAGCCTGAAGAAACACGGCTCGACCAACGCCTTTCGCAATCGCATGTACGACTTCAAGCAGATCAACGAACTGCTCGAGACCGAAAACATCCTCAACAACGCCGCGCAGTACGACGCCGCGAACTTCGAGTAAGCCGACTTCCATGCGGCGCTCTCATGTTGCTGCGGTGGTGGCCCTGTGCCTCACCCTCGCGGCCTGCGCGAACGGGTCGGGTGCGTCGTTCAACCCATTTGGGTTGGGCCAACCCCGGGCGACGAGCGCGCAGAAATGTACGAGCCAAGGCCATCGCGAAGACAGCGCGATCTACGGCGAATGCGTCGCGTTTTACGACAAACAAACGTTCACCAACCGCCGCAACATCGTCCTTGCGATCGGCGTCGTTGTGTTGTCGGTGGTGGCGTTCGAAAACGAGTGCGATTGCCTGTTC
>CALJDF010000109.1 GCA_938023835.1 uncultured Alphaproteobacteria bacterium | reverse complement strand
TAGCGTCACCTGCCCCCCTAAGCGTGCTGATGGCCAGCGAGCGAACGAGCCAGAATCATATCAGCGGCTTTCTCGGCAATCATTATGGTTGGCGCGTTGGTGTTGCCGCTGGTGATTGACGGCATGATCGACGCATCGGCGACCCGGAGATTGGCAATGCCATGCACCCGGAGATCAGGTGCAACGACACTGTCGTCGCCGCGGCCCATCCTGCACGTTCCCACGGGATGAAACGAGGTGGTGGCGTTGGCCGCGATCCAATCGTCAATGGCCGAATCATCGGCAATCGCGTCGCCGGGTGCGATTTCATCGGAACGGTAGAGATCGAACGGCGCCTGCATGGCGATTTCCCGAATGCGCCGAAGGGTCTGACGCAACACGTAACGATCGCTTGCGGCCGAAAGGTATTTGGGGTCGATGGCGGGCTTCGATTCTGGATCTGATGACGTCAGCCACAGGCGACCCCGGCTTTCGGGGCGAAGCTGATAGGCGTGGATCGAAAACCCCTCTTGGTCGGACCGCTGCCACGGATTTTCGACCACGAGGCTGGGAATCATCGTCATCTTGATATTGGGGACATCCAGTGCCGCGTCCGAGCGGGTGATCGTGCAACACCGGAGCGGCAAAGCCGAGCCGGGGCCGGTGCCAAAGAGATAGGCGCGCGCGACAGAAATAGCCGCGCGATCGAGACGCAGATGGCGTCGCAGGCTGACGGGTTGCGCGCATTCGTAAGCCACGTAAACGCCAAAGTGATCTTGCAGGTTTTCGCCGACGCCCGGTAGATCGTGCGTTACGTCGATCCCGAGGCGTTGGAGGTCGGCACCCTTGCCGATCCCCGAATGCATAAGCAGCGCCGGGCTGTTCACTGCGCCGCCGGACAAGATCACGTCGGATGCCGCATATGCCTCGATCACGCGTTCGCCCCATCGGTACGCGACGCCGATCGCTTTGCGGCCCTCCAATAGGATCCGGGTGGTGCGGGCATTGGTGACGACGGTCAGATTGGGCCGCTTGATCGCGGGGCGCAGGAACGCGGACGCGGTGCTGTGCCGCCGTCCATTGCGCATGGTGAAATCGTGCACGCCGCACCCCTCGAACTGCGCTCCGTTGAAATCTTCGTTCCAAGTCAAGCCGGCGGCCTGACAGGCATTGAGGTAGGCATCTTCCAAAACGCTGCCCGAGGTGGCGCGCTGGACGGCAAGCGGGCCCCCGACCCCGTGGTAGTCGTCGCCTTCGGCAAAGTGATCTTCGGATCGTTTGAAGTAGGGAAGCACGTCCTGGTAGGACCACCCTTCGCAGCCGTCTTGGCGCCAGCCGTCGTAGTCGGCGGATTGGCCGCGGATGTAGACCATCCCGTTGATCGACGAGGAGCCGCCAAGCACCTTGCCGCGCGGCCAATGGATGCTGCGTCCACCTAAGTGATCTTGCGGTTCGGTGTCGTAGCCCCAGTTGAGCGAGGGCATGGTGTAGAGAATGCGCGTGAGCAGCGGCACACGGATCATCGGGTTGCGATCCGCGCCGCCGGCCTCGAGCAGCAGAACCTTATGGCGCGGATTCTCGCTCAAGCGATTGGCGAGAACGCAGCCAGCAGATCCGGCACCGACAATAATGAAGTCATAGCTCATAGCGCCCTAGCTGCCTCGTGCCCTTCGTAGATCGCCTCGAGCGCGGTGCGTGGCGACATCGCATCGCCGACGATATGCAGGCGCGCCGCATTGCCGCGCAGCAAAGGGGCAAGGTCGTCGTTCGGGCGACCCGATGTGGGTGCAATGACGGCATCGAACGGCCCCAAGTCTCTCACGTCGTCGGTGCTGAGATCGCGGGCCATAAGTTGCCCGTCGATAAATGACTCCGGCGTTTGGAGGCCAAGCGTGCGGACACCTTTTTCTTTCAGCCGTCGTTTGAGGGCGAAGCCACCGTACATCCCGATGGTCCAGGCCGGCGCGCCCGTCGGCACCAACAGGGTCACGCGCTTGCCCAGGCCGGCGAGGTATTCGGCGACGGACGCGGTAGTCCATGTCCCAAGGGTGTCGACGAGCGCAACGGTATCGCCGAGTGCATCGGGGTCGGCAACGGCTTGGTCGAGAGACACCCCTGCCCCACCGCTGGGGAACGAGGCACCCGGTTGCGCGGCGCCGGTGGCGAGGACGATGTCGTCGGCACCGAAGGCGTCGATCTCGGCGGCGATTGCGATTTTGTTCAGAACCACCGTTACGCCGGCCTCGGCGCAACGGCGTTCGAGACCGTCCAAAAGTTTTTTGAATTCTTGGCGCAGGGGCATCGGACGCGTCGCGTTGAGGCGCCCCCCAAGATTTTTGCTTTGCTCCCACAATGTTACGGCATGACCGTTGGCAGCCGCCACCGAGGCCGCTTTCATGCCAGCAGGACCCCCGCCGACGACCAAGACCTTTCGCGGCGCGGCGCTGGTCGTGCTTGGCGCCTCCGCCTCGCGGCCGGCCATCGGATTGACCAGGCAGGTGATCGGCAGATTGAGCGCAAGCATGCTGGCGCAGCCCTGGTTGCAGGCGACGCACCGATTGGTCTGATCGTCCGCGCCGCGTTCGGCTTTGCCGACGATATCGGGATCGGCGATATGGGCGCGCGCCATGCCCACCAAGTCGGTCATGTCGTCGGCCAAAACGGTTTCGGCCTCGGCGACGTCGCGATATTGGCAGGCCGTCATGACGATGGGCGGTACCGGGACGTCGCGCAACACCTCGCGAAGCCGCTGCGTAATGGGCCGGAAGGTGCCGACCGGAAAGCTCATGTCCGCCATCTGCGTGGAGACCGTGTAGCTGCCGTGATACGCCGAGTGCGAGATGTTGACGAAGTCGACTTTCGCAGCAGTAAGAAGCTGCGGCACGATCCGGCACATATCATCGACGCCCAAACCGCCGGGCAGGAATTCGTCCCCGCTGACGCGAATCCCGACCACGACGTCGTCGCCGACGGCGGCACGTACGGCCCTCAAGATCTCTTGGGCGAAGCGCAGGCGATTGGCTTCGCTGCCGCCGTAGGCGTCGTCGCGCTCGTTACTGGCGGGTGACATGAACTGTTGCACGAGATGCCCGTGCGCCATTTGGATCTCAACGCCCGCAAGACCCGCCGCGACGAGATTGGTCGCCACATCGGCGTGCGCCTGAACGACTTCTTCGATTTCGGTGATCGTCATCGGGTGCGGCGGCGGCGCGGTGGCGGACCAGGGAATGGCCGACGCGCTCCACGACGGCATCCGCGCGAAGTTGCCGTCAATGTGCCGGCCCAGGTGAATGACTTGGCCGAGGAGGTGCGCACCTTCATCGCGAACGGCCTTGGCGACCTCCGCAAGTTTGGGAATGCCGCGCGGGTCGTAGCCGTTGATCCCCTGGCTGCGACCCAGCGAGCTTTTGTGCACCCGCATCGCCTCGAAAATGATCAGCGAGGCACCCCCCCGGGCGCGGGCGCGGTGGTATTCGACGTGCCGATCGGTCGGCATGTTGTCTAGGCCGAAATTCGTGGTGTAGGCCGGCACGAAGATCCGATTGCGCAGCGTGATACTGCCCAATTGAAGCGGTTGAAAGACATGCGGATATCGCGGATGAGTCACTAGGCCCCCACTGTGTCGCGGCGGCGCATGGTTGCCAATTCGGACCTAGAGTTCAATGCTCGGTCGACAAGCTGAACGACACGCGTACTGACAACCGGAGAACGGCTGCGATGGGCGACCATGACACGATCACAATCCCGCATATGGCCTCGGGGCGCTATGCCCCCTACGGGCCACCGCCATGGTACTTCGAGGGCTATAGCGCGTCGGTAGTGCTGACGTTTGACCCCGACGCGGTGCAAGACCTGATCCCGGCCCCGCTGACGCTGACGGGTAGCCCAGTCTGCCGGCTGAGCATCCACGACATGATGTGCGACTACGGTTTGGGCGAGCGGTTTCCGCAAGACCATCCCGATCAAGCCCATTTCGGCGAGGCGGTGATCGGCTTCATGGTCGAATGCGACGGTGTGATCGGGCATTGGGCGCCGTACCTTTGGTGCACCAGTGACGCCGAACTCACCGTAGGCCGCGAGCTTTATGGGTGGCAACAACGGCTCGGCGAAATGGAACTGACGCGGCCGCCCCTGCGCCGGGATTGGCGACCGGGCGACCGGGTGACGGGGTTGGTGACGCGCGGGCGGCGTGCGGTGTTCGATTTGTCGGTCACGCTGGAACGCAACGAGGACCTGCCGGCGGAGATCGACGGGCTGACGGTGTCGCTTGATCCGGCCGCGACCAACCACCACTACACCGAGACTGTGTTGGCGCATCCCACGACGCAGGCCGTTACGCGTCGGTTGGTAAGCAGCTCGATGGACGATGTCCAGGTCTCGTCTTTGTGGTCGGGGCCGGGTCGGATTGCGGTCCATGCCCCGGAACTTACCTTCTTGAAGAACGCGCGGGTGTTGGGCGGGCGTTGGCACGAACTATCGTGGCGCAAGCCGTGGCCCAACCGTCTTGTCGGTGAGACGACCGAACCGCCCAGCGCGCCGTGACGGCCGACCGGTGCGGTGCGGCCTAACCTTCGCCCTCGACGAAATGATCGATGAGCTTCGCGCCGGTCTTTTCGAAGTAGTGCCAGTTGACGCGGCCACCGAGGACCTTGGCGTCTTTCAGCCCTTCTAGCTCGGGCGCTGTGAACTCGACTGTCGCGGGGCCGTGCCAGAAGTCGCCGACCTGGAACTCGCCCATCTCGGCCACGGTGATGTGGACGTCGGTGACGCCAGGCTCCCACATCCGGGGGAGCATGCGGCAGGCGAAGAAGTCGGGGTGCTCGGCCGCCAGGCCGGCCGCAGGCAAATCGCCCTCGCTTTCCAGCGAGACATTCATTTCGTAGACCGCACGATTGTAGCGCGAGACCACGACGGCGGCGTTGCAGCCGGCGGACCAGCCTTTGATCGGGGGATTGGTTTGGCTTATTTCGCCGTACCGCATGGGCCAGCCCAGCCCTTCGCGTGCCTCGGCCATTTCGGCATCGTTGTAGGTCCAGCAGTAAGGATCGTAATGGCCGACGCGGCCTTCATATTCGACCTCGCAAGCGACCACGGCTTCGTGGAATTGTGACAGGTTGGGGTTGCGATACGCCCAGTCCAGATCGCGCCCGAACGTGCAAGTCATGTAGTGGGACGTGAGCCGAACCAGTCCGCTGTGCGGGCTGAACCCGTTCGGTAGAACGTTGCGAATCCAGTCCTGGTCTTCGAGTTCAAGAAATACCGTGACGGTGTTGCCTTGGAAAACCCACGGAATGCCGTGCCAGAGCGCATACTGTCCGGTTCGATCGCGCGGCTGCGAATATCCTTTGAGCCCCGTTGTCTTCATGGCGTCCCCTTCCTCCGCTGACAAATCCGCACGCTTACGCTGCGGAATGCATATGTTCCCGGGTTCGCGCCGCTTTGGCAACAACCCCGGGAATGATCGAAGCCGGAACCAACCGAGGCCGGCGACTAGCGCCGGAGGTAGTTCTCGCCGCTCGCATTCACGCCAATCTTGCCGATCACCCGGGCCAGACCGGCGGCGTCGGCTTCCACGGGCGTGTCGGTTCGGACAACCCGGGCCTTGTTGTTGGGCCGCTTGCGGCGTCTCTTAGCGGCGGTCGGCGGCCGCGATGCCGTGTCCGCCTTTGCAGGATTTGCCGCGCCAGCGTCTTGCGTATTGCCGGTATCCGCATCTTGCCGGTTCTTACGCGCCCGTCCCGGACGGCGCCGATTGGATTTCTTCGCGTTCCGCGGTTCGGCATCTCGCGATTGGGTCGGGGCGTCCGGCAAGTGCACCTTGGACGTTGGAGCCTGCGGCCCCGGTACGGTCTTGAGCGCGTAACCGACTAAGCGTTCGATATCGCGCAACAACGTGCGCTCTGCGCGATCGCACAATGCGATGGCCACGCCGCTCTTGCCAGCGCGGGCCGTGCGGCCGATGCGATGAACATATGATTCCGGCACATGCGGCAGGTCGTAGTTCACGACGTGCGAGACATCATCGATGTCAATGCCACGGGCGGCGATATCGGTGGCGACCAACACATTTATCCGACCATTGCGAAAGCCCGCGAGCGTGCGTTCGCGAATGCCCTGGCTTTTGTTGCCGTGAATGGCGGCTGCGGAAATGCCGTTCTTCTCCAAATCCTTCGTGACCTTGTCGGCGCCGCGCTTAGTCCGCGTGAAAACAATGGTGCGATCGACACCGGAATCTTTAAGAATGCCGATCAACGCGCGACGCTTGAGCGTTGCGGCAACATGCATGACGCTTTGGTCGATCTTTTCGATCGGGCGCGCGACCGGCGCGACCGCAACTTCGGACGGGTTGCGCAGGAAATCGTGCGCGAGTTTGCGGATTTGTTTGGGCATGGTGGCCGACAACAAAATGGTCTGCCGTTTGCTGGGCACCTTTGCCAGGATTTTCCGGATCGCCGGGACGAAGCCGAGATCGAGCATCTGGTCCGCCTCGTCGAGCACGACGTTGGTGGTGCTGTTGAGTTGAATGACACCTTGCGACATGTGGTCGAGCAAGCGGCCCGGGGTGGCGACAATGAAGTCGATCCCCGGCGCAACGGCTTTAATTTGGGGGCCGGGGCGCACGCCACCGACAACGACAGCAACGGTGGTGCCAGCATGCTTCCCATAGGTGCGAATGCTGTCCGCGATTTGCTGCGCAAGTTCGCGGGTCGGCGCGAGAATGAGCGCGCGACATCCTTTGCGATTGTGCGACGAGGGCTGATCGATCATCTGCTGCAGTAGCGGCAACACGAACGCGGCGGTTTTGCCGGTGCCGGTTTGCGCCGTGCCAAGCACATCTTCCTTGGCCAACATGGCCGGGATGACGCGCGACTGAATGGGTGTGGGGGTGGTGTAACCCTCGGCCGTAAGGGCACGAAGGAGGTCCTCGGCGAGGCCGAGGTCTTTAAATTGTGTCAATTGAGCGCTTTCACTTGTCCGCCACGTGCCACGCATCATTGCGAGGCGTCGATTGACGGGTCGTTTTAAGGGGGAAGCTCGCGTAGACCAGCTGCCGGGGTCAGGTGCCTTAATGGCATTCTTGTTTGGGCAGCTCAAAGTCTCGGGCTACCGCAAGAAGCACAGGCCGCCAACGATGCTTTCGCTATCTACGCGCGGCTGTGATGGGAGCATGAACCACACCCTCGGTGGAATAGCAACGGAATTCGACACGCGCGCGTGGTGCCCGCGGCTTGGTCCCGCGGCAGGGTGTTCTGCCGGAACAAAGCCAACAGGCCCAGTTTACCTGGGTTTCGGGGGCCGATGTGCTGTATTTACCAAACGAACCCGAAGTGTCTGTTATTTTTCAATTGCTTAGGCTTTTTCAGG
>CALJDF010000108.1 GCA_938023835.1 uncultured Alphaproteobacteria bacterium | reverse complement strand
GTGCGTCCACGAGGTCGAGAGCGACCAACACGCCGCCCGCTGCAACGACCGGAATCGTTCCGACCAGCAAGCGCATCAGAAGTCTTGTCGAGTGGTCGTGGCGCCCGCGCGCAACTTTGAGAAGTCCGGAAAAAAGCGCCGCGACGTCGCGCCAAAAGTAGGCGATGACCGCAAGTAGCGTGCCCAGATGGACCGCCACGTCGACAAGCAATTGCTGGTCCGGCCACCCCACGACGGCTGGTACCAAGATCAAGTGGCCTGACGAACTGATGGGGAGAAACTCGGTAACGCCCTGGACGGCCGCGAGGACGATCAACTGAAGAAGCGCCATAAGAAATACCGTTGGGCGAAGTGCCTTTTGCTAGCACACCGGCCCCGCGGGAACCAATTCGATAAATAGTACCGAATTGAGACTATAGGGGGCCGCTTTCATGCGCCGTGGGCGCAATATACGGACTTCTGTTCGAGAAAATCAGTAAAATAGGTCAGTTACTATGCCTCAATTGCCATTTTTTTCTCGCGATTGGAGACAAAACGCCTTAATTATGGCGGTCCAAAAAGGGGGGGCCATGCCGGAAAGGCTGCTAAAATTCGTCGATATCGTCCAAGAACACCCCCAGAAACGGGCGGCAACGGCGCGGACGACAGATTTCCAAGAGATCTTCGAACAGTATTTGCGGCCCAAGGCCGCCGAACAGGCCGCCCGGTGTTCGCAGTGCGGTGTGCCGTTCTGCCAAATCCACTGCCCGCTGCACAACAATATCCCTGACTGGTTGAAGATGACCGCCGAGGGGCGTCTCGAAGAGGCATATGAAATCTCCTCAGCGACCAACAACATGCCGGAGATCTGCGGCCGCATTTGCCCACAGGACCGCCTGTGCGAGGGCAATTGCGTGATCGAGAAGGGCTTCGAGTCCGTCACCATCGGGTCGGTCGAGCGCTACATCACCGATACGGCATGGGACCAGGGATGGGTGAAGCCGCCCGCGCCGAGCCAAGAGCGCGACCAATCGGTGGGCATCATCGGTGGAGGTCCCGGTGGGATGGCTGCTGCCGAAGAGTTGCGTCGGCTCGGCTATCAAGTGGTGATCTACGACCGCTATGACCGGGTCGGCGGGCTCCTGATCTACGGCATTCCCAGTTTCAAGTTAGAGAAGGAGATCGTCCAGCGGCGTGCCGATCTTCTCGAAGATGGGGGCGTTACCTTCCGATTGAATTTCGAAGTCGGACGCGATGCGACACTTCAGGAATTGCGCGACCGCCACAGCGCCATTCTGATCGCCACTGGCGTCTACAAGGCCCGCGATGTGGCACTGCCGGGTGTCGGGTTGGGCAACATCATTCAGTCGATGACCTTTCTCACGGCGTCCAACCGGAAGGGTTTGGGCGACGCAGTGCCCGAGTTTGAGAACGGCGACCTGAATGCCGCGGGCAAGGATGTTGTCGTGTTGGGCGGTGGCGATACCGCCATGGACTGCGTGCGGACCGCCGTTCGACAGGGCGCAAAGTCGGTCAAGTGTCTGTACCGTCGCGACCAAGAAAACATGCCGGGTTCCATGAGGGAGGTGCAACACGCCCAGGAAGAAGGCGTCGAGTTCGTCTGGCTGACCGCGCCCGAAGCCTATCTCGGCGACGATGTGGTTCGCGGCGTGCGCGCTGTCCGCATTCGCCTAGGCGCCCCGGATGCAACCGGTCGGCAGACGCCAGAAATCGTCGGCGGGAGCTCGCATGAAATCGCCGCCGACCTCGTGATCAAGGCACTGGGCTTTGATCCCGAAGACTTGCCCACGCTCTTCGACGAACCTGGGCTCAGTGTTACCGGTTGGGGCACCGTCGGGATCGATTTCCGGTCGCGGATGACGAATCTCGATGGCGTGTTCGCTGCCGGTGACATCGTGCGCGGTGCGTCGCTCGTCGTCTGGGCGGTGCGCGATGGCCGCGACGCTGCGGCGTCGATTCATTCCTACCTACAAGACAAAGTAGCCCGCGAACCGACCCAAGTGGTCGATTCCGAGAACGGAGGCAGCGATGACAAAGGCAAAGGCAAACGGAAAACAAACCGGCGCCGCGCACGTCAAAGCGTGGGCTGACAACGCTGCCTTTCTCTCGTCGCACGGTCTCTACGATCCGGCGGACGAACATGCGGCATGCGGTGTCGGCTTCGTAGCGTCGATCGACGGTTTGCCGCGGCGCGAAGTCGTGCTGGCGGGTATCGATGCGCTAAAAGCGGTTTGGCATCGTGGAGCCGTCGGTGCTGACGGCAAGACGGGCGATGGCGCCGGCATTCACGTTCAGATTCCGCAGGACTTTTTCAAACGCCATGTCGCGCGAACCGGGCATGAACCCTCGAAGGGGTTGCTGGCAGTCGGTCAGGTCTTTCTGCCGAAAACCAATTTCAGCGGTCAAGAGACCTGCCGGTCCATTGTCGAAACCGAAATCTTGCGGTTCGGGCACCGGATCTATGGTTGGCGCCAGGTGCCGGTGAATGCCTCGATCGTCGGCGAGGTCGCCAATGCGACGCGGCCCGAGATCGAGCAGATCATGATCGCCAACGGTCGCGGAGCCTCAGAGGAGGAGTTCGAGCGCGACCTCTATGTCATTCGTCGTCGGATCGAACGCCGTGTCATTGAGGCGCAGGTGCAGAACTTTTACATCTGCTCGCTGTCCTGCCGATCGATCATCTACAAGGGCATGTTCCTGGCCGAGCAGCTAACGGATTTCTATCCTGATCTACTCGACGAGCGATTCGTTTCCAATTTTGCGATTTTTCATCAGCGCTATTCGACCAACACGTTTCCCACGTGGGAACTGGCCCAACCGTTTCGCGCTCTTGCCCACAATGGCGAGATCAACACGCTGAAGGGCAACGTCAACTGGATGAAGAGCCATGAGATTCGCATGGTATCCGAGTACTTCGGCGACTATGGCGAGGATCTCAAGCCCGTGGTGCAAGCCGGTAGTTCTGATTCCGCCGCGCTCGACTCGGTGTTCGAGCTACTGGTCCGGGCGGGGCGCGATGCGCCCGAGGTAAAAACCCTTTTGGTGCCCGAAAGCTGGTCGAACAAGTCCAACGTTCCCAAGGCACAGCAGGCGATGTACGCCTATTGCAATGCCGTCATGGAGCCGTGGGACGGACCTGCGGCCATTGCCGCGACGGACGGACGTTGGGTCATTGGCGGGATGGACCGCAACGGTCTGCGACCCCTGCGCTACACGTTGACGGATGACGGGCTTCTATTTGTGGGGTCGGAAACCGGCATGGTGCCGATCGACGAACGGACCGTGATCGAAAAAGGGCGCATTGGTCCGGGGCAAATGGTCGCCGTCGATCTGGCCGAAGGCAAATTCTATCACGACCGCGAGATCAAGACCCGTTTGGCGGCCGCGTATCCTTATGAGGAATGGGCGAAGAACATTCGACGCCTCGACATGAAGATCGCCAGCGCGGGCGTCACGCCAACGATGGACCGAGACGACCTACGCCGTCGCCAAATTTCGGTTGGCCACACGCTTGAGGAAGTTGAGCTGATTCTTCACCCGATGGTGGAGACCGGCAAGGAACCGACCGGGTCGATGGGGGATGACACGCCGCTTGCTGTTCTTTCGAGCGGGTATCGTGGCTTGCATCACTTCTTCCGGCAACAGTTCAGCCAGGTCACGAACCCGCCGATCGATTCCTTGCGCGAACGCCGGGTGATGAGCCTAAAGACGAGGCTCGGCAATTTGGGGAACGTTCTGGAAGTCGATTCGAGCCAGACGAATATCCTCCAACTCGAGTCGCCCGTCCTCACCTACGCGGGGATGGAGCAGCTTCGCGAGCACCTTGGCGATCAAGCCGTCGAAATCGATTGCACTTTCGAGATCGGCAAGGAAAATCTTCGTGAAGCCATCGATCGCATTCGGGTCGCTAGCGAGGAAGCCGTTCGCCGTGGACCGGTTCACCTCTTCCTGACGGACGAGGCGGTGTCCGCACAGCGCGCGCCGGTACCGATGATCTTGGCGGCCGGGCGGGTTCATACGCATCTCGTTGAGCAAGGGCTGCGCACCTTCTCATCGATCAATGTCCGATCTTCCGAGTGCCTCGATGTGCATTATTTTGCCGTTCTCGTCGGCGTTGGTGCGACCACTATCAATGCCTACCTCGCAGAAGCCGCAATCGTCGATCGCCATCAACGCGGTTTGTTCGGCGACATCGACATTGAAACTTGCCTTGCCCAATACAAAGACAGCGTCGATTCTGGCCTCCTGAAAACGATGTCGAAGATGGGCATCGCCGTCATTTCGTCATATCGTGGAGGCTATAACTTCGAAGCCGTTGGCTTGTCGCGCACCGTCGTGGCGGAGATGTTCCCGGGCATGGTGTCGCGTATTTCGGGCATCGGTTTGCCGGGAATCGAAAAGAACGTTCTTAGCCAGCATGCGAAGGCGTTTGCCACGGACGTGGTCACCTTGCCGGTCGGCGGTCTCTACCGCTATCGCAACAAAGGCGAGGTGCACGCTTTTGACGGTCGATTGATTCACCAACTTCAGACAGCGCTCGAACAGGATTCCTACGAAACCTACAGTCGGTACGCCGAGGCGGTGCACAAGATGCCGCCGGTGCAGCTACGGGACTTGTTGGACTTTCATTCCGACCGCGAGTCGGTCACCGACGATCAGGTTGAGTCGATCACAAAAATCCGCCAGCGGTTCGTGACCGGGGCGATGTCGCTCGGTGCCCTGAGCCCCGAAGCCCACGAGACCCTTGCCATCGCAATGAACCGTATCGGTGCCAAATCCGATTCGGGTGAGGGGGGCGAAGCGCGCGAGCGATTCACGCCGCGCCCCAATGGCGACAACGCCAATTCCGAGATCAAGCAGATTGCCTCGGGGCGGTTCGGGGTCACGGTCGAGTACCTGAACAAGTGCTCCGAAATCGAAATCAAGATCGCGCAAGGCGCCAAGCCTGGCGAGGGCGGTCAGCTTCCGGGATTCAAGGTCTCGGCGTTGATCGCGAAGCTGCGGCATTCGACGCCCGGCGTTACCTTGATTTCACCGCCGCCGCATCACGACATCTACTCGATCGAAGACCTGGCGCAACTCATTTACGATCTCAAGCAGGTCAACCCCGACGCGCTGGTCAACGTGAAACTGGTTGCCGAGGCAGGGATAGGCACGATTGCGGCCGGCGTGGCTAAGGCCAAGGCCGACGTCATCATGATCTCCGGGTATTCCGGTGGTACCGGTGCCAGCCCCCAGTCATCGATCAAGTACGCGGGCGTTCCGTGGGAAATGGGTCTGACCGAGGTCAACCAAGTCCTCACGCTCAATCGCCTGCGTCACCGGGTGAAGTTGCGCGTCGACGGCGGCTTTAAGACGGGCCGCGATGTCGTGATCGCGGCCATGATGGGCGCCGAGGAATCCGGCATCGGCACGGCCGGCTTGGTGGCAATGGGGTGCATCATGGTACGCCAATGTCATTCCAACACCTGTCCCGTCGGCGTGTGCACGCAGCGCGACGATCTGCGGGCGAAGTTCGAAGGCACCCCGGAAAAAGTCGTCAACCTCATGAGCTTTATCGCGCAGGAGGTTCGCGAGATTTTGGCCGATCTCGGGTACACCCGGTTGGACGAGATCGTCGGTCGCGCCGATCTACTGATGCAGGTCAGCCGCGGCGCCGAGCATTTGGATGACCTCGATCTCAACCCTCTGTTGGCCCAAGCCGACCCCGGTGACCAGCCGCGGGTGTTCTCGATTGAGGGCCGCAACGAAGTGCCCAACACGCTCGATGCCCAGATGATCAAAGATGCGCCCGAGGTCTTTGAGCGCGGTGAGAAGATGCAACTTGCCTACAGCATCCGAAACACCCACCGCGCGATCGGAACGCGGTTCTCCGCGCGCCTCGTGCGTCGGTTCGGGCCCGATGGTCTCAACCCGGACCACATTACCGTTCAATTGCGTGGCTCGGCCGGGCAATCGCTTGGCGCCTTCGCGCTCAAGGGGCTCAAGCTCGTCGTTTCCGGCGATGCCAACGACTACGTCGGCAAGGGACTCTCTGGGGGCACGATCGTGGTCCGCCCGGTGCCCTCGGCGCGCATCACCAGCAATGAGAATGCGATTATCGGGAACACGGTGCTTTATGGTGCGACCTCCGGAAAGCTGTTCGCGGCTGGGCAGGCCGGCGAGCGGTTTGCGGTGCGTAACTCCGGCGCCGAGGTCGTGGTCGAGGGTTGTGGCGCCAATGGGTGCGAATACATGACCGGTGGGACCGCGGTGATCTTGGGTCCGGTGGGCGAGAACTTTGCCGCCGGCATGACTGGCGGGATGGCGTTTGTTTACGACACGGACGGAACGTTCGAGCAGCACGTCAATCGCAAACACGTCACCATCCAACGGGTCCAATCGGCCTATTGGGATGGCGTGTGTCGAACCCTCGTCGAGGAACACATCACCGAAACCGGCTCTGCGTTTGCCGAGGACTTGCTCATTCATTGGGACCTTGAGATTGGGAATTTCTGGCAGGTCGTGCCGAGCGAGATTGTTTCGATGCTCGAGCAGCCCTTGGTTGACGGCGGCGATGCGGCTGAAATGGCCGGCGCCGATTGATCGACTGACTTCTGACTTCTTCGGCCCGGGCTGCGAACGGGGTACGTTAGCGACTTATGTTGGAACTCCACCATTTCTGGCTGTGCCCGTTTAGTCGCAAGGTCCGGATCGTTCTAGGCGAGAAAGACCTGGCATTCGAGTTGGCGTTCGAGAAGTACTGGGAGCGCGCCGAATCCTTCTTGGTTCTCAATCCGGCGGGGCAAGTACCGGTCCTCGTTGAGGAGTCCGGCGTCCCACTGGCTGATAGCGTCGCGATCTGCGAATATCTCGATGAACAGCATCCGGATCGACCGATGGTCGGATTCGATACGTTGAGCCGCGCCGAGACGCGGCGCCTTGTCGCGTGGTTTGACGGCAAGTTCTATGACGAAGTCACCCGCAACATTGTTGATGAAAAGGTGCTCAAGCGGTTCATGCGCATGGGTCAGCCCGACTCCGAAGCGATTCGCGCGGGGCAGCAGAATCTTTCGTATCACCTCGACTACATCGGCTGGTTGACGGAACGGCGCAATTGGTTGGCTGGCGACGACTTCAGTCTCGCCGATGCGGCGGCCGCGGCCCACCTGTCTTGTCTCGACTACTTGGGCGATATCACATGGGATCAACACGGTCCCGCAAAAGATTGGTACGCCCGGGTCAAATCGCGACCGAGCTTTCGGGCGCTGCTCTCGGACCATATTTCCGGTCTGACGCCTCCGAAACATTATGCGGACCTCGACTTCTGATCGCGATCTCGGCCTGACCGCCATGCAAGCGGCCATCCGGGATCGTGCATTAGAAGAGGGGTTCGATGTTGTCGGGTTTGCCCAGGCCGATCTCGGGGATGTCCCTGGAGAGCGTCTTGAAGCGTTCGTTGACCGCGGGCTTCATGGCGATATGGATTGGCTCGAGCGTCGGGTTGATGAGCGGCGTAACCCCACCGCCCTTTGGAGCGGGGCCCAGACGGTGATTTCGGTGGGCGTCAACTATGGGCCACTGAGCGACCCCATGGCCGTCGTCGGTCAGTCGAGCCGCGGCGCGATATCGACATACGCGCGCGGTGACGATTATCACGACGTCATGAAAAAGCGCCTCAAGGTATTGGCGCGGTGGGTCGGCGAAACGCTGCGCACAGAGGTCAAAGTGTTCGTCGACACTGCTCCTGTCATGGAAAAACCACTCGCTGCCGCGGCCGGGTTAGGTTGGCAGGGCAAGCACACCAACGTGGTATCACGGCAATTCGGATCATGGTTGTTCTTAGGCGAGATATTCGTCGCCGCGGCGATGCCGTCCGATGCTGGGCATGCGGACCATTGTGGCTCGTGTCGGCGTTGCTTGGACGTGTGCCCGACCGACGCGTTCCCCGCACCGTATCAGCTGGATGCCCGTCGCTGCATTTCCTATCTCACGATCGAACATAAAGGCCATATCGATAGGGCATTACGGCCGCTTATCGGCAACCGGGTCTATGGCTGTGACGATTGTCTCGCGGCATGTCCGTGGAACCGCTTTGCCCAGTTGTCACGGCATGCCCAATTGCAAGCACGAGACGAATTGAATGCACCAAGTCTTGAGATTCTTGCGGGACTCGATGACGCCGCCTTTCGCGCGCTGTTTCGAAAGTCACCAGTGAAGCGCACGGGCCGTGCGCGGTTTGTGCGCAATGTGCTGATTGCTATCGGTAACAGTGGTGACAGCGACTTGCTGCCGGTTGCGGTCGATCTGCTGACCGACGAATCGCCCTTGGTCCGTGCGATGGCGGTTTGGGCGGTCGGGCGCTTGGCGGACCGCGCGACGTTCGCGGCGCTGGCGGATCGCCACCATGACGAACCCGACAACGACGTACGCAGCGAATGGGAGGCGGGAGCCCCGGCATGACCAAAAAGCTCTGATGTTTGGGAATGGGGTATGTCGCCTGGGCATTGGCGGCGCGCTTGGCCGACGAAGGCTGGGATATTGTCGCGACGTGCACCACCTTGGCGAAACAGAAGGTTCTCCAAAAGCAGGGTGTGACGGCGGCGTTGTTCTCGCCCGAACACGATCTTGCGGCGTCGTTGTTGGCGGGCGTGACGCACATCGTCTCCTCCATTCCGCCTGATGAGGACGGCGATCCGGCAGCGGCATGGCTGACCCAGCATGCCACGCACGCCAAGGGCGTGGTGTGGGCGGCGTTGCTTTCGACCACGGGGGTCTATGGCGACAGGGGGGGCGACTGGGTCGACGAAGAGTCCGATCTTCGTCCGACCAGTCCTCGCAGCGTCCGCCGCGTCGAGTCAGAACGGCAGTGGCGCACGCTCCATGAGGCGCACGCGCTGCCCACTCATATCTTCCGACTTGCCGGCATTTACGGGCCGGATCGCAACCCGCTTGAGCGGATTCGGGCTGGCACCGCCCATCGAATTGTCAAACCGGGGTTGAGGCTATCCCGCATTCATCGAGACGACATCGTGGGCATCTTGTGCGCCTCCATTGCCAAGCCTCGCGCAGGCGCGAACTATAACGTGGCGGACGACGAACCGGCACCGCCGCAGGAGGTCGTCACCTTCGGGTGTTCACTACTGGGGGTGACCCCCCCTCCCGAACAGGATTTTGAGACGGCAGAGATGTCGCCGATGGCTCGCAGCTTCTACCTGGACAACAAAAAAGTACGGAACGACCGGCTCAAAAGCGACCTTGGCTATGCACTGATGTACCCAACCTACCGGGAGGGGCTCACGGCCCTTCTCGCCGAGCTCTCTCAATAATTGGCGCGCCGACAAGTCTCTTCGACCGCGGCGATGATCTGGTCGATTTGATCGGGCTCAGACAGTCGGTGGTCGCCCCCCTTGATGAGGCTGAGGACTACATCGTCACTGGTCAGCGCTTCGGCAGTGCGCACGGCCTGCTGCCAGGGGACATCCGGGTCGTCCATGCCGTGCACCAGGCGCACTGGGCCAGTGAAAGGAATGGGGTGCGGCAATACAAGATGCGCCCGACCGTCCTCGATCAGGCGCATCGTGATCGGCGTCGGCTCCGGATCGTAAGGCGAGGGTTCGAGATAAACACCGGTTGTCTCAAGGGTTTCGCGGATCGGTGGATCAAAAGTGTTCCACATCAATTCCTCGGTGAAGTCCGGCGCAGCGGCGATCCCTACCAAACCTGCGACGCGGGCCGGGCGGGCCAGCGCCGCCAACAACATGAGCCAGCCGCCCATGCTTGAGCCCACCAACACTTGCGGGCCGGTCGAAAGGTCGTCCAATACGGCAATCGCGTCCTCTCGCCACCGCCCGATGGTGCCGTCGGTGAAGGTGCCGGTCGATTGGCCATGACCAAAATAGTCGAAACGGACGAATGCCCGGCCGTTCTTGGCGCAGGCCTGCTCCAGCGCGGTCGCCTTCGTCCCGGTCATGTCGGAGCGAAATCCGCCCAGAAAAATGACGCCCGGCGTTTTGCCTCGCGTAGAATGATACGCGAGGTGCATATTGCCCTCACGCGCCAGCGTTTTTGGGGAGCTTTCAGCGTTGTTCATGAGTCATTGATCGCATGAACTCATCAAACCAGACAATGCCGGATCGCCGTTCCGGCGCGACGGGTGGTCGTAAGCCTGTGGTCCTGCAGGTGCTGCCCGAACTCGTCACCGGTGGTGTCGAGCGCGGCACCGTCGATATTGCATCGGCCGTCGCCGCGAAGGGGTGGGTCAGCATCGTGGCCTCCGCCGGGGGGCCGATGGTCGCGGATTTGGAGCGTGCCGGCGTCGAGCATGTCACCTTGCCGCTTCAATCGAAAAAGCCTTGGACCATCCATCGCAATGCGGGAGCACTCACCGAACTCGCTTTCGACCGCGAGATCGATATCGTGCACGCCCGTAGCCGCGCGCCGGCCTGGAGCGCGATGATTGCGGCCCGGCGTATTGGCGCTCATTTCGTAACGACGTATCACGGCGCCTATAACGCCAACAATCCAATCAAGAATCTCTACAACTCGGTGATGGCGCGTGGCGAAAAGGTCATCGCGATCTCAGATTTCATCGCCACCCAAATTCAACAGCGGCACAAAATCGAACGCGAGCGTATCGTTACGATCCACCGTGGGGTCGACGTGGAACTCTTCGATCCCAAAAAGACGTCGGCCGAACGGATCATTCAGCTCGCCAACGCCTGGCGCTTACAAGACGGGATGCCGGTCATCATGTTGCCGGGGCGCCTGACGCGCTGGAAGGGCCAGTCGGTGTTGATCGACGCCCTGGGCCATCTGGGCCGCGACGATGTGCGCTGCCTCCTTGTTGGGTCGGATCAAGGGCGCAAGGGATACCGGCAGGATCTCGACAAGCTGGTTCGGGACCGTGGCCTCGACAATATCGTCCACGTTGTCGACAACTGTCGCGATATGCCGGCGGCCTACATGCTGGCCGATGTCGTGG